>JAYTFI010000507.1:0-6588 GCA_043734485.1 Acidimicrobiales bacterium
GCGTATCCGAACGCCGACGGCGTCTTCATCGACGAGATCAACTACGACCAGTGCGCCAAGTACAAGTCGCTCAGCGCCGGCTCGGGTTCCATCAAGGGCGTGCGGGACCGTCATCCGGGAAAGCAGATCGTGCTCAACCCGGGTGCGCCGATGCTCAACTGCTACCAGGGTCTGGCCGACGGCTACTTGAACCTCGAGCGGGCCGATAAGGACGTCCAGGCCTGGACCGACAACGTCAACCTGCCCGGCAACACCCCCTACTACGCGTGGATGTTCAAGCCCGACATCCGCGCGCAGATCTGGCAAATGGTGCACTCGGTCCCGAGTGGCGATGTCGACAAGGCCGTCGATGCCGCGGTGGCTCGCAACGCCAGCGTGCTGTATGTCACGCCGGACGTCCTGCCCAACCCCTACGACAAGCTCCCCGACGACGGCGTCTGGAACAAGATCATCGACCGCGTGCAGCAGTACGCCACGGGCAAGGTGCAGTTGCCAGCGGTGAAGCAACTCGTGATCCCGGCCAACGCCGCCACCACGACGATCAAGGCTTCGGCCGACACTGCGGCCACGCCGACCACGAGGAAGCCGACCGCGACCACCAAGAAGGCGACGACCAAGACGACGACCAAGACGACGAAGAAGCGATAGTCCGGGAACTTCCGCCCCCCAGGCGACGACAGGAGGTGTAGTCCTCCCCTGTCGGTGCGGGCGGCCGTGCCATGACCCGGGATGCAGGTGACACAGTGAACTGTGAAGCGGCCCGAGACGTCCCTCTCCGCAGCGCTCGACAACGAGGCCTCCCAGGCCGAGCTGCGGATCACTCGCCTGCACGTCGCCACCTGCGTCGCCTGCACAGACCGGTTCCTGTCCTCACGCCACTGCGGCCCGACCGGCTGCATCGCCACTGGCGATGGCGGCGTCGGCGAGGAACCCGTCCGGGCCGATCCAGTCCCCGGCGACGAGCACCCGGTCGATGCCCGTGCTGGCAATGCCGGGCCGGCCCGCGATCCCGCCGCTTTCCGGAGTCGGGAATGCGCCGGCCACGACCATCCGGCGAAGGTAGCGCGATGCGGCAACGTGATCCTCGGCGATCCCAGCCGTCGCCGCGTGAGCAGTAAGCTCAGCGCGCATATCTTTGCTCACCGGCTCCTCTCCCGGCTGCAGGTAACGCATCACATGCACGACGGCACCGCCCTCGGGTGCCAAGTCGGCAGGCGGGCAATGGGTGCTGAGGTACAGCGGCTCGTCGATGCCGTGCACGAACGGGTGCGCAGCCGGACGGTTCAAACCGAGATCAAGGCACGCGGCGGTGATCTCTGGCGCCAGCCGCTGCCAGGCGTCCGGCATGGCGGGAAGTAGGGATGCCCCCGAGGTCCGCCTTCCCAAGCCGTGCGTAGAAGGCGCCGAGAGCGGGCGGGCCGCCGGTCGGCCGCATACCGAGCGGTTCGAGCACGGCACGGCCGTGACCGCTGTAGAGCGCCCGCGGACCTCGGTCGACGAGCCAGCCGCAGGAATCGTGACAGGCTTTCTCCTGTGCCGTTCGGACTGCGTATGCCCGCAGAGTTCTCGCCCCACGAGCGCACGATGATGGCCTTCCCGTGCCGGGCGGATCTGTGGGCGTCGAGACTGCGTGAGGGACAGCTGGCCTGGGCCGAGGTGGCGCGGACCATCGCCGAGTTCGAGCCCGTCACGATGCTGGCCCGCCCAACCGACGTAGACCTCGCGGCCGATCTATGCGCGCACCGCAACCTTGACATCGTCGAGATGCCGCTCGACGACTCGTGGCTCCGCGACACCGCCCCCATCTACGTCACCGCGCCCGGCCGGCGGGTCGCCCTGGACTTCTCGTTCAACGGGTGGGGCGGCTCCTATGTCCCTTTCGACACCGACGACGCGATCGCGCGGCGCTGGACCGAGCTGCGTGGCGACGAGCGCATCGCCGTCGATCTCGTGCTGGAGGGCGGGTCGATCACCGTGGACGGCGAGGGGACACTCGTCACCACCGAGCAGTGCCTGCTAAATCCGAACCGGAACCCGGCCCGCACCCGCGCGCAGATCGAACGCACACTGATTGAATCACTAGGTGTGCATACGATTCTGTGGCTGCCCTTTGCCATCGACGATCGCGACACCGATGGCCACGTCGACCTCGTCGCCATGTTCATCGAACCAGGGCGCGTGCTCTGGCAGGGGTGTACCGACCGTGACGATCCCGAACACGACCGCCTCGCCATCAGCCGTCGCTGCCTGGAAGGAGCAGCCGACGCCGCTGGCCGCGAGATCGAGGTCGTCGAGGTGCCGGTGCTGCCCTATTGCGAGGTCGATGGCGAGCGCCTACCCGTACCCTACGCGAACTCGTACATCTGCAACGGCGCGGTGATCGTGCCCGTCACGGGCCATGCAGCCGACGACGACATGCTGGACATCATGCGCGCCGCGTGGCCTGGGCGCGCGATCGTGCCCGTGCGCGGCGACATCATGGCCGTCGGCGGGGGAGGCCCCCACTGCACGACGCAGCAGATACCGGTGATCCCGCCGCTCTGATTCCACACGCGCTTGGCGCGGCCGAACGGATACCTGTGATCATCGAGGCCGATGGAGAGCTCCGTGACGGAAACGCCGGTGGACACGGAACCCGGCGAGCTGACGCAGCGCCAGATCTGGATCATCCTCGGCTCCCTAGTGCTCGGCACCGTGCTGGCGGCCCTCGACGGCACCATCGTGTCCACCGCTCTGCCGACCATCGCCGGCAAGCTCGGAGGCTTCTCCAGCTACGCGTGGGTCGGCACGGCGTACATCCTCACCTCGACCATCGCCACGCCGATCATCGGCAAGCTCGGCGATCTCTACGGACGCCGCACCGTCATCCTCTCGGCGATCACGATCTTCCTCGTCGGCTCCCTGCTCTGCGGTCTGGCCCGCAACATGGGAGAGCTGATCGCATTCCGTGGCTTGCAAGGCATCGGCGGCGGCGGCATCCAGGCCCTCACCTTCGCCATCCTCGGCGACCTCGTGTCGCCGCGCGAACGCGGCCGCTACATGGGCATGTACACGGGTGTCTATGCAGGGTCCGCGGTCGTCGGCCCGCTCGTCGGCGGCTGGATGATCGACCACTTCGCCTGGCAGTGGATCTTCCTCTTCAACGTGCCGATCGCGGCGATTGCATTCATCGCTATCTCCGCCACGCTGAAGGTGACGTTCCGGCGGCGGGCGGTGCGCATCGACGGACTCGGCGCAGTACTGCTGTCGGCATCGCTCGGCAGCCTCGTCGTCGGCCTCGATCGCGGCCGCCACGGCTGGTTCCGCGGTCCGGTGATGCTGCTCTTCGGACTGAGCATCGTCGCCATGATCGTGTTCCTCACCCACGAGGCGCGCGCCGCAGAGCCCATCATCCCGATGCGGCTGTTCCAGAACCGCGTCTTCGCCATCGCCAGTGCGATGGGCTTCTGCGTCGGCAGCCTCACCTATGGGGCGCAGCAGTTCCTGCCCATCCAGTTCCAGGACGCCAACTTCGTGAGTCCCACAACGGCGGGGCTGTACCTCACACCGTTGATGGCCGGCGTGATGCTCGGTTCGACGTTCGGTGGTCGGCTCATCGCCCAGACCGGCCGCTACAAGCGGGTCCCGATCGTCGGGCTGGCGCTCACCATCACCGGTATCGCTGTGCTCTCCCGGATGAGTTCGTCGTGGCCCTTCCTCACGCTGGTGCTGCCGATGCTCGGCATCGGGATCGGCACCGGGGCGACCTTCACCACCACGAGCATCGCCATGCAGAACGCCATCGACCCGCTCGACATCGGCACGGGCACCGCAGCCATGCTGTCGATCCGGTCGCTCGGCGGCTCGCTCGGGCTCGCGGTGTTCGGCACGCTGTTCAACGCACGGGTGGCCCACGGTCTCGTGCATCACATCGCGATCGCCGACCTACCCACCGGTGTCACGCTCAATACGATCGTGCGCGAGCCGGCCAAGCTCAGGGCGCTGGCCGAGCCTGTGCGCAGCGGAGTCGTACAGGCAATCACCTCCGGCACCGGCCGGGTGTTCCTGTTCGCGGTACCGGTCGCCCTCACCGCGTTCATACTCGCGAACCTGATCCCGGAGCTGCCGCTGCGCACGACGCGTGGGCTCACGGCAGTAGCGCCGTCCGAGTAGCCCGAACCAACCACCTTTCCAATAGGAGCTCCCATGCCCGTCCCCCTGATCACCGCCGAGCCGAAGGACCTCGGTTTCGACGCCGACCGCCTGGCCCGAATCACCGACCACTTCAGGCCATACGTCGACGACGGCCGTCTGCCGGGCTGGCTCATCGCCGTGTCGCGCAACGGCGAGACGCCGTATCTCGAGACCTACGGCAAGCGGGACATGGAGTCCGGCGCACCGCTCGAACTGGACACCGTCTTCCGCCTTTACTCGATGAGCAAGCCGATCACGTCGGTCGCGGCCATGATCCTGTTCGAGGAGGGCAAGCTGGAGCTGACCGATCCGGTGAGCAAGTTCATCCCGTCGTTCGCCGGTACCCGGGTGTACTCCAAGGGCCCGGCCACCAACGCCGCAACGGTCCCCCAGGCCGAGCCGATGACGGTCTTCAACCTGCTCACGCACACGTCCGGGCTCACCTACGGGTTCGTGTACGCCAACGGCATCGACCACCTCTACCGCCAGGCCGGCTTCGAGTGGGGCACGCCGGCAGGCATGGACCTCGCCACCGCATGCGATGTGTGGGCGAAGATGCCACTGCTGTTCCAGCCCGGTGCCGAGTGGAACTACTCGGTGTCGACGGATGTGCTCGGGCGCGTCGTCGAAGTCGTGTCCGGCCAGTCGCTCGACCGGTTCATCGCCGAGCGCATCACCGGACCGCTGGCTATGGCCGACACCTCGTTCTGGTGCAACGACGAGCAGGCCGACCGCTTCGCTGCGCTCTACATCCCGGCACCGGGTACTCGCAAGGCCACCCGTATGGACGCGCTCGGCGGCCGTGGCAAGTCCAAGCCGGTGTTCCTCGGCGGTGGCGGCGGACTGGTCGGCACAGCCAACGACTACATGCGCTTCTCGACGATGCTGCTGAACAACGGCGTCCTCGACGGCGTGCGGATCCTCGGCTCGCGCACGGTCGACTACATGGGCCAGAACCACCTGCCGGGCGGAAAGGACCTCAGCGAGATCGGCAGGCCGCTGTTCTCGGAGTCGACCTATGACGGCACCGGGTTCGGGCTCGGGTTCTCGGTCGTCATCGATCCGGTGAAGGGCAAGAACCTCTGCTCCAAGGGCGAGATGGCATGGGGCGGTGCCGCCAGCACGGCGTTCTGGGTCGACCGCAAGGAGGGCATCACCGCGCACTTCCTGACGCAGCTGCTGCCGTCGAGCACGTGGCCGATCCGGGCCCAGCTGCGCAAGCTGGTCTACGCCGCGCTCGTGGACTGATCAGCCGAACAGGGGCCAGGGGCAGGCGGCAAGGGCAAGGGCAAGAGCAGGGGCAGGGGTCCGGATGCCCCGGTCGACCCTGCGAATCCCACCGCGGCGGATCGGCACGGCCTGAACCCTCGGACGACCGCGGATAGCAGTCAAACACTTCTGATTTCGACGTTTCCGCCACTACTGGCGGCCGACACTCGAGCCCATGCGTGCCGATCCGCCGCGCTCAGATCGACGCGTGACGGGCCACGCGCCGCGGCTCAGGGCCGCCAGACGTAGCGGATGTCGGGCATGCGCTCCTCGTTGCCGGACCCGTCGGTGCGCTCGACGCCCTCAAACCCGTGCCGCCCGTAGAACCGCTGTGCGCCCGAGTTCACCTCATGTGTCCACAGCTGCAGGCCAGCAGGTGCGCGTTCCACAGCGAGCGCAAGCAGCCTGTCGCCAAGGCCGCGGCCCATCCACGCAGGGTCGAGGTACAGGTGGTCGAGCCAGCGCAGCCCCGCGGACCCGCCGGCACTCGGTGTGTCCCCGAGGATCATCTCGGCCACGACGACGCCATCGAGTTCGGCCACCCACACCTCGTCAGCCGCGATTCGACCACCGATCCACCCCGTCACGTCGTCCAGGTCGTGCAACTCGAGGATGGTGGGGGTGGCGAAGCGGCGGGAACGGAGGAAGACGCGGGCGGCGTGGCGCGCATCGTCTGCGACGGCCCGCCGCACGATGGGTCGGCCGGGCTGTAGGGAACGAATGATCCCCGCCAGCCCGTCGTCGGCCCGCTCGAGCGCAACCGCCCACGAGAACCAGCCGACTTCCGGGCTCTCGCCCTCGGGCGGGCTCGGATCGACCGGCTCGGTGTGCAGCAGGTAGCGGAGGTCGAGATGAGTGTGCCCACGCGGACCCGGGTGGACATCGACGTGGGCAACTCTCGGGGTACCGGTGCCGGCCGGCCAGAACACAGGCAACCCCGTCTCCTCCCGTGCCTCCCGCAGTGCCGCGTCCCACGGCGTCTCTCCCGGGTCCACGTGGCCGCCGGGTTGGAGCCAGATGCCGAGGCGCTTGTGGCGGTGCAGCACGATGCCGCGCTCCCCGACGATCAGCGCCGAACCGGTGACATGCACCGCGTCTGCATCTTCCTCGAATGGCGAGGCCAGCTCGTCGAAATGGGCGATGAAC
>JAYTFI010000508.1:0-1860 GCA_043734485.1 Acidimicrobiales bacterium
TCGACGACCGACGATGTCGCTCAACTTCCCCCACAGCGCAGCGCTCACGGTCGTGGTGAGCATGTAGGCCGTGAACACCCAGGTGATCAGCGAGAGGCCGCCAAGGTCCTCGACGATGGTCGGGGCGGCCGTGGCGACGATGGTTGATTCGACCGCCGCCAGGAACATGCCAGACATCAGCCCGACCAGGACGCGCATGATCTGACGATGCGAGAGCTGATCCATCAGGTGACCGCCACGGTTTCCATCGGCGTGGGCCGTCAGCTGACGGCCCAGCCCCCGTCGACGGCGAGAAGATGGCCGACCACGAGCGATGCAGCGTCGGAGCACAACCACAGCACCGCCGCGGCGATCTCGTCCGGCCGGCCGAAGCGGCCGATCGGCATCAGCAGTTTGCTCTTCTCGTAGGCCTCCGGGGCGCTCGTGGCGAGGCTGGCGAGGATTCCGGTCTCGATCACCCCCGGGCACACCGCGTTGACCCTCACGCCCCGGCGAATCGCCTCGAGTGCAGCCGTCTTCGTCAGGCCCGCCACCCCGTGTTTGCTTGCCGTGTACACGGCGTCGGCAGCATTGCCCGTCAGAGCGGCCTCAGACGCGATGTTGACGATCGCGCCGTGCCCCTGGCCATACATCACGCGTAGCTCCTCGCCCATGCAGTGGAACACGCCCGTCAGGTTGACCCCGATCACCCGCTGCCAGTCGGCAAGCCCGTAGCGGTGGAGGGGCTGCTGGGTTCCGACGACGCCGGCGTTGTTGACCGCCCAGTCGAGTGCGCCGAACTCGTCGACGCAGGCACGAACCATCGCGACGACAGCGTCTGCGGCCGTCACGTCACAACAGTTCGCAACTGCGGACCCTCCGAGCGCAACGATCTCGCTCGCCGTCGTCTCGGCTGCCGTGTGGTTGGCGTCACTCACGAGCACGGCGGCTCCGGCCTCGGCCAACATGAGCGCGCAGGCTCGGCCGATGCCGGAACCGGCGCCGGTCACCAGGCCAGCCTTGCCCGTCAATTCGTTGATGGTCGCTCCTCGTCGGCTGGGGTCGGCACTGGCCATTCCAGGGGCAGATGGTTGTAGCCCGCAGCACCGCCGACGTGGCTCGTGAGGTCGGCGCCGTCGGCAATTCGGTAGTCGGGAATCACCCGGTGCCACTCCTCCAACGCGATCCTGATCTCGGTCCGAGCGAGGTGAGCCCCGAGGCACCGGTGGATCCCCGCCCCGAACGTGAGATGCCGGTTCTGACCGCGCCCCGGCACGCACTCGTCAGCCAACTCGAAGCGTCGCGGATCGCGATTTGCGGCCGATGTCACGAGCACCAACCGATCTCCGGCGCGGACCGGACAACCGGCGATCTCGGTGTCGTGCTGGACGACTCGCGCCATCGACGCGATGCCGTACAGGCGAAGCAGCTCGTCGACCGCGACAGGGATCTGATCGGGCTGCTCGACGATCGTGCGGCGCAGGTCGTCGTGTCGGGCGAGATGGGCGAACATGTAGCCGAGGGTGCCTGCCACGGTGTCCATGCCAGCGGTGAACAGCAGATAGCCGATCTCGACGATCTCGTTGTCGGTCAGGCTTCGGCCATCCAGCTCGACTGCGAGAAGGGCGGACACCACGTCGTCGCCAGGTTCTTCCCGCCGTTGCCCGACGAGCGATCGCGTGTAGCGGTAGACGGTCCGCGCGGCGTCGGCGCGGATGGAGCCGTCGGGGTCGTCGGCTGCGCTCGTGTGGAGCAGCCGCTCGGCCCAGCCGAGGAACACGCCGAGATCCCCGAGTGGCATGCCCATCGTCTGCATGTAGACCGCCGTCGGATACCGCAATGCGACTTCGGTCATGAAGTCGCACCGCCCCGCCGACCCGA
>JAYTFI010000509.1:0-2277 GCA_043734485.1 Acidimicrobiales bacterium
ACTGTGATCTCGCTGGATCAGGAGGGCCCAGCCTGCATCCTGAGGATCGAGGGTGATATCACCTCGGGCAGCGAGGGCGAGCTCATGGCTGCCTATGCCCGCGCAGCCGCATCCGGCGCGACGGCAGTCGTGCTCGACTTCAGCAAGCTTGCGTACATGAATAGCGGTGGCATCGGCCTCCTTGTCACGCTCCTTGTGCGCGCACAGCGCAACCGGGGACGCCTCATCGCGACCGGTCTGTCCGACCACTACCGCCAGATCTTCACGCTCACCCGGCTCGATGAGGCGATCGAGATTCACGAGGACGCGGGGGCAGCCGCCGCTGCTGCCATCGCCTGACGATCCGGCCTGCGGGAACACGAGGAGAAGTCCGATGTCCGAGACCGACGGCACGACGCCCAGCGGTACGACTGCATCGCCGAACCGCGACGCCGCGAACTGGGCCATACCGGTCGACCGGCTGTCGGCGGCCGGGGTGACCGGTGCCAGGGTGGACTCGGTGACCGGCAAGCGCGTCTCGGGGCCGCTCCAGGGCTTTGGTCAGCTGTGGCAGAAGACCTTCCGCGTGCGCCTGGAGGGGGCAGACCTGACGCCGCAGCAACTCATCGCGACGTGGAAGGACCGCTTCCCCACGTTCTGGCCCGGCGGCGCCCGGTTCTACGCGCCGCTCGCGGGAATCGCTCCCGGTGAGGTCGCGCTGCTGGACATCCCACCTGTGCCCGGGTCGCCGATCAAGCTCAGCACCGGTGTGATGGTCCTGTACGCGGATGACGAGTCGTTCACGTTCATGACGCCGGAAGGTCATACCCTGTCGGCATGGATCACCTTTTCGGCCGAGCGCGACGGCGACGTGACGATCGCCCGGGCCCAGGCGCTCGAGCGGCCGTCGGATCCGTTCGACGACCTGGCATACATGCTCATCGGCAACCGACAGAACGACAAGTTCTGGGAGGCGACGCTGCGCAACCTCGCGTCGTCCGTGGGGGTCGCCTCGCCGGTCGTCGACACGAAGGCCGTCTGTATCGACAAGAATCGGCAGTGGCGCTACTGGCGCAACGTCCGCAACAGCGCGACGCTTCGGTCCGCGCGACGGACGATGACGGCGCCCTTCCGCAAGATCACCGGCCGGGGGTGAGGCCCCGATCTCCGTGAGCGAGGCAGACGGGGGCGACCGACTCGATGCGATCGTCGTCGGGGCCGGGCCCAACGGTCTGGCGGCGGCCATCACCCTGGCCCGTGCCGGGCGCTCGGTCCGTGTCTACGAGGCCGCCCCGACGGCAGGTGGCGGGACCCGGACCGCGGAACTGACGCTCCCCGGGTTCCGTCATGACGTCTGCTCGACCATCCTGCCGCTGACGATCGCCTCGCCGTTCTTCGCCTCGGTCGACCTGGCGGCCCGTGGGGTCGACCTCATCCATCCGGACGCGCCGGTCGCTCACCCGCTCGACGGCGGTCGGTCGGCGGTCCTCGAGCGGTCCGTGGCGGCCACAGCGGATGGACTCGGCGGGGCGGACGGGCGCGCCTGGGCCCGGCTATTCGGGCCACTCGTGCACGACGCCGCAAAGCTCGGGCCGGAGATCCTCCAGCCGGTGGTCCACCTGCCGCGCCACCCACTGGCGCTCGCCCGGTTCGGGCTGCTGGCGCTCCGATCGGCACGCGGGCTGGCGCGTGGCCGGTTCCGGGACGAGGCGGCCCGCGCCCTGTTCGCGGGGATCTCGGCGCACGCGATGCTCCGTCTCGATCGCCCGTTGAGTGCCTCGTTCGGGCTCGTCCTCGCGACCTACGCTCACGCGGTCGGCTGGCCGATGGCCCGCGGTGGCACCAGTGCCGTGGCCGCCGCGCTCGTCGCGGAGCTCGAGGCGGCCGGCGGCGAGATCGTGACCGGCCACCGGGTCGCGTCGCTCGCGGAGCTGCCACCTGCACGGGCGGTCCTCCTCGATGTGACACCCCGCCAGCTGGTCGCGATCGCGGACGATCGGCTGTCACCCAGGTCCCGACACCACGCCGAACGGTTCCGCTACGGCTCGGGCGTGTTCAAGGTGGACTGGGCGCTGGATGGACCCGTCCCGTGGGCCGCGGAGGGGCCGCGCCGCGCGGCGACGGTTCACCTCGGCGGCACGCTCGACGAGATCGCCGCTGCCGAGGCCGACGTCGCCGCCGGCCGCCATCCCGACCGGCCGTACGTCCTGTTCGTCCAGTACGTCCCATGGGATCCGTCGCGGGCTCCCGCCGGCAAGACGACCGCCTGGGCCTACTGCCACGTGCCCGCAGGGTCCA
>JAYTFI010000510.1:0-7327 GCA_043734485.1 Acidimicrobiales bacterium
CCAAGTCGTGAACTGCATCGTGCTCGTCGCCTTCTGTTCCGTGATGTGCATCGTCTTCTTCCGGCTGGTGGACAAGGTGGTCGGCCTTCGCAGTCTCGAAGGAGACGAGATCGCCGGACTCGACCACCCATGAGGTGGAGGCAGCCGACGGCTGCGCGCTGAAACCGCCTATTCACCTTCCCGCGACGCTGGAGAAACGTTCCCGAAACACCGCGCGGGAAACCTGTGACCTCGACCGATCGGAAGAGGTTTCGGATGGATTCAGGCGATACGGCGTGGGTGCTCATGGCCACCGCCCTGGTGCTCTTCATGACCCCCGGACTGGCGTTCTTCTATGGGGGCATGGTCCGCTCCAAGAACGTGCTCGGGATGCTCATGCAGAACATCTTCGCCATGGGGGTCCTGGCCATCCTGTGGGCGACAGTGGCGTTCAGCCTGGCCTTCGGCAGGGCGGGCGATGGCGGCGTCATCGGCAACTTCGACTTCTTGTTCATGAAGGGCGTAGGAGTAGGCAAAGCGCCCGGTGAATTCTTAGGTGCACTTACGATTCCGTTTGTTCTCTTCTGCGCGTATCAGATGACGTTCGCGATCATCACCCCGGCGCTCATCACCGGTGCCACCGCCGACCGTCTGAAGTTCTCGGCCTATGCGGTGTTCATCTCGGTCTGGCTGATCCTCGTGTACGCCCCCGTGGCGCACTGGGTGTTCGGTGGCGGGTTCCTCACGAAGATAGGAGCGCTCGACTTCGCCGGCGGCACCGCGGTGCATGTAAATGCGGGTGCCGCAGCGCTGGCCGTGATCATGGTGATCGGACCGCGCAAGGGCTACGGCACGGAACCGATGCAGCCGCACAACCTTCCACTCACGATCCTGGGCACCGGTATCCTGTGGTTCGGATGGGCGGGTTTCAACGCTGGATCGGCGCTCGCCGCCAACGGGGTGGCTGCGCAGGCGGTCATGAACACGTTCCTGGCCGCCTCGGCCGCGATGCTCGGCTGGCTCATCGTCGAGAAGTTCAAGGCCGGTCATGCCACGACGCTCGGCGCCGCGTCGGGGGCCGTCGCCGGCCTGGTGGCCATCACCCCGTGTGCCGGATTCGTGGGCGGCATGGCGCCGATCTACATCGGCTTGGGCGCCGGCGCGCTGTGCTACTTCGCGCTCGGTATCAAGAAGCGACTGAAGCTCGACGACAGTCTCGACGTGATCGCCGTCCACCTCGTCGGCGGCATCTTCGGGTCGATCGTGCTCGGGCTCTTCGCCGACGCAGCGATCAACGGCGCCGTTCGCCACGAGGGCCTGTTCCTCGGCGGCGGTGGTGCGCTCATCCTCGACCAGATCGTGGCCACCGTCGTGACGCTCGGCTACTCGTTCGTGGCCAGCTTTGCCATCGCCAAGGTGATCGACAAGACGATGGGGCTGCGGGTCGCGGAGATCGACGAGCTCCAGGGCCTTGACGTCAGCCAGCATGCCGAGTCGGCATACGCGTGAGCGACCGCGCAAAGGTCTGTATATGCGACGGGCAGCTTCTGGACAGAACTGTGAGAGGACCGAGAACATGCAGCTGATCACCGCCATCATCAAACCGTTCAAGCTCGACGAGGTGAAGGACGCCCTGCGCTCCGCCGGCGTCGGAGGGATGACCGTCACCGAGGTACGAGGCATGGGCCGCCAGGGTGGCCACACTGAGGTCTATCGGGGGGCGGAGTACGCAATCGCGTTCCTGCCGAAGATGCGCATCGAGATCCTGGCCGACGAAGCGGACGTCCAGCGCTTCATCGATGTCATTGCTAGGACTGCGACCACCGGGGCGATCGGCGATGGCAAGCTCTGGACGACAGCCGTCGGTCACGCGCAGCGGCTGCGAACGGGCGAGGTCGGCCCCGACGCGCTGTAACGACTGGTCTGGCCTGGTCTGGTCCGGTCTGGCCTGGTCTGGTCGGGCTGGGCTGGTGCTTGGACTAGCGCAGTCGAGCCTTCGCCACCGACCTGGGCTTGGACCGGGGTCTGGCCGCAACGACGCTGCTGACCTCGACAGGCACGCAGAGCCCGCGCAGGATGAAGTCGATGTAGTGGTCGGCGATCTGCGGCAGCTCGTAACGGCCGTGATCGTGGTACCAGCCCGCGACCTGCGTGCCGATGGTGACGATGGCGTATGACGTGAGCTTCGGATCGTCGACCGTGAACACGCCCGCTTTCGCGCCCGACTCGAGGATGTTGACGATGTGCTCCTCGTAGCGGTCGCGCAGCTTCACCACTTCGGCGTGGTGCTCCGGCGTGAGGCTGCGCAGCTCGGAGTTGCCGACGAACACCTCGCGGGCGCGATGGGTATGGAACTCGACATGCACACGGATCGCGGTACGCAGCCGTTCGACCGGATCGACGAGGGGCGCAAGGCGCTCGTCGAGCTCGACGATCAGGTCCTCGATGACCCCGCTCATGATCGAGAAGAGCAGCTCCTCCTTCGACGGGATGTGGTTGTAGAGGCTGCCCACCTGCAGCTGCACGACCTCGGCGATCTGGCGCAGCGTCGTGGCCTCGTAGCCGTGCTCGAAGAACAGGTCTACCGCGGCCGCGCGGATCGATTCCGCCGTCTTCGTTCCCCCACGCGTCTTTCCGCTTTCCGCCACCCTCATGACGGTGGAGGAGGGTAGCGCCTTCACGCCGCCTGGAGCCGTCTCCGCATGGATGAGAGGCTCCCTCCGCGGGTCAGCTTGCCCGGGAGCTCATGGCCGACGATCGACTCCGCCATCCACGCGCACTCGATGAGCGCATCGAGGTCGATGCCCGTCTCGATCCCGAGCTCGTCGCACAGGAACGTGAGTTCTTCCGTGCCCACGTTGCCTGCCGCGCCAACATGGCCGGCGAACGGGCAGCCGCCGAGCCCGGCGCAGCTCGTGTCGAAGCGGGCCACGCCCATGCGCAGCGCAGTGTGGGAGTTGGCGATGGCCATGCCGCGTGTGTCATGAAGATGCAATCCGAGGGCGAGGTCGGGAAAGGCCTCCCGGACGGCGCCGATGACGCGCTCCATCGTGGCCGGCGTGGCGTGACCGACCGTGTCGGCCAGGAACACGGAGTCGAGCGCGACCGCGAACTCCTCGGCCAATTCCATGATCTGCGTGACCATGGCCACCACATCGCCGACCGGCACGACACCCTGGTAGTTGCAGCCGAACGCAGTCATCACATAGCCCCACTTGGTCGTGATGCCGGCTTCTGCGTAGCGGGACAGCCAGTTGCGCTGCTCCTCGTATGTGCGCATCTTGTCCATGCCGGTGTTGGCCAGGGCGAACCGCTCGGAGGCGGTGACGCGGATGGCGCCGATGATGTCGAGCTGGGTCGTAAGTGCACGTTCGAGTCCGGCAGAGTTGAGCCACAGGCCGGTGTAGTCGATGCCCGGTTTCTTCTTGATCGTCGCCGCGACCACCTCGGAGTCGGCCATCTGCGGGACGCGCTTCGGGTTCACGAAGCTGACACAGTCGATCTTCTTCAGACCGGTCTCGGCCAGCGCTTCGATGAAGCGGACCTTGTCGGCTGTGCTGATCGGGGCCTTCTCGATCTGGAAGCCCTCGCGAGGTCCCTCCTCGTTGATCACCACCGAGGCCGGATAGTCCGTGGTCCCTTTGTCCGTCACTTCAGCTCCATGCCGTCGAGCGCGCCCTCGATGAACTTGTTGGGCTTGAGGAAGAAGGCGATGAGCAGACAGCCCTCGGTCGACCAGGGCGCATGCTTGTTGCCCTTCGGGCGCCATACGAAGTTGCCCGCGGTCACCTTGCCCTCCTCATCCTCGATGCTGCCTTCCAGGATGAAGCTCTGCTCGATCTCCACGTGGACGTGGCGGCCGAGCTGCGTGTTCGGGGCCCACCGGAACAGCGCGGTAAGCAGCCCGGTCTCTTCGTCCTGCAGGAGCACCTTGAGGTCGATGCCGGGGGTTGGGGTAGGCCGCCAGGGGAGATCCTCGACATCGATGTAACGGGACGCGAGCGGGCCGATCTGGGCCTCGTATCGCTCGAGCGTGGGAGTAAGAGCGGTCATGCGCCACCTCCTGTTGTGGGTCCCTCATTGGGTTCCATCTGTGGGTTGGTCCATCGTACCGCCTGCTGCGGGGTGAAAAGCGAACGAACGACCGTTCTTTTCTCAGTTCGATGTTGGTAGGCTGCGACGGCTATGGGCTCGGCTCTGGTCTCGTTGAAGGGCGTGGGCAAGTGCTTCGGCGCGGCACAGGTCCTCGACGGCGTCGATCTGACGGTGGAGCGGGGTGAGGTGGTGTGCATCATCGGGCCGTCGGGTTCCGGGAAGTCGACACTGCTGCGCTGCTGCAATTTCATCGCTTCGCCGACCGAGGGTTCCATCGAGTTCGACGGATCGACCTATCTGCCCGTACGTGAGCATTCGTGGAACCCGTTCGGCGGCATGGCCGAGGCGCGCCGCCACGTGCGACTGCGGGCCGAGATTGGCATGGTGTTCCAGCACTTCAACGTGTTCCCCCATCTCACCGCGGTCGAGAACGTGGCGCTGGGGCTGCGCAAGACGCGTGGGCTGTCTCGCGATTCCTCTCGGGCGCGGGCGGTGCAGGCGCTGACCGATGTCGGGCTGGCCGACAAGATCGACGACTATCCGCATCGGCTCTCGGGGGGCCAGAAGCAGCGGGTCGCCATCGCCCGCGCGCTTGCCCTCGAACCGAAGCTGATGCTGTTCGACGAGGCAACTTCGGCGCTCGACCCGGAGCTCGTGAACGGCGTACTCGACCTGATGAAGGCGCTCGCCCGCGGCGGCATGACGATGATGGTTGTCACCCACGAGCTGCGCTTCGCATTCGAAGTGGCCGATCGGATCGTGTTCATGGACCACGGTCGCATCGTCGAGGAAGGTCCGACCGCGCAGTTCCGGTCGCCGCTGAACGAGCGGACACGGGCGTTCCTGTCGGCGCTGGATCGTTGAGGTTTCTGCTGAACGTGCTCAGCGCGCTCACGTTCGACTGGAGCATCGTCCGCCAGTACTTCCCGACGCTGGTCCGCGGGCTATGGCTCACTATCCAGCTGGCGCTGTGGGGCTTCGCCATGGCCGCCGCGCTGGCCATGCCCGTCGCGCTGGCCCGGCGTTCGCGCTCGCCGCTGATGCGGGCACCGGCGACGCTGTGGGTGAACCTGACGCGCGGTGTGCCGCTGTTCGTCGTCCTCTTCTGGATCTACAACGGGCTTGCGCTCCGCGGCGTCGTGACGCTCTCCGAGTTCTGGTCGGGCGCCTGGGCGCTGGCGCTCACCGGGTCGGGCTACATGGCCGAGGTGTACAGGGGCTCGATCGATTCGGTCGATCCGGGCCAGAACGAGGCCGGCCTCGCCGTCGGCCTGGCGCCGCACCACGTGTTTGCCTCGGTCGTGCTGCCGCAGGCGCTGCGCACAATCGTGCCGTCGGCCGGCAACGTGTTCGTCGGCCTGCTGAAGGGCGCATCGCTGGTGTCGGTGATCGGCCTGGCCGACATGTTCTACACAGCGAAAACTGTGGCGGTGACGAACTTTGCGCCGTTCGAGCTCTACACGGTCGCGGGCGTGATGCTGATCGTCGTGACGATCGCAGTGTCGGGCCTCGTTTCGTTGGCGGAGCGGCGGCTGGGGCGGGGCGCGTCGTGAGCCCGTCTTCTGTGCTCGCGCTTGGCGTCATCACGCCTCGGAAGCTGTGGCGCTTGTTCGACGGCTTCGACTGGTCCATCGTGTGGTCGCAGCGCGCCAACCTCGCCCGAGGCGTCGGACTGCTGGCGTGGGTCGCGCTGGCCTCGATGGTGCTCTCGGTGGTGATCGGCGCGCTCGTCGCCTCGGCACGGCGCTCGCGAGTGAAGCCCGTCCGGTGGCTGGCGTGGGCGTACATCCAGCTATTCCGGGGCATCTCGCTCTACGTCCTCGTGATCTGGATGTTCTTCGGGCTCGCCGCTGCTGTGCAATGGCGCCTCCCCGCTTCGACCGCCGGCATCGTGGCGCTCACCCTCCTTCACAGCGCGTACCTGGCCGAGGCGTTTCGCGCCGCACTGGCAGTGATCCCGCCCGGCCAGCAGGAGGCGGCCGCAGCAGTAGGGCTGTCACGGATCACGGCGTGGCGTTACGTGATCGGACCGCAGTTCATCCGGATCGCCCTGCCGGTCGCCGGCAACCAGCTCGTCGACATCGTGAAGGACTCGGCCATCCTGTCGGTCATCGGTGTGCGTGAGCTGTTTCGGGAGACGCAACGGTGGTCGCAGTTCTACAGCGCGCCGTTCGAATTTTACACCGCTGCGGGCCTCATCTACCTCGTGCTCGTGCTCGTTGTGGCCCGAGCGGTCCGCATCCTCGAGAGGAGACTGCAATGGGGCGCTTCGACGGCCAGGTAGTGATCGTGACCGGCGCCGGACAGGGGATCGGTGCCGCTATCGCATCGCGATTCGCCCGTGAAGGTGCGAAGGTCGCCGTAGTCGACCGCAACGCGGCGACGGCCGCGACTGTGGCCTCGTCGATCGCCGCGGTCGCAGGGAGCGGGGGCGCGTCGCCGTTCGTTGTGGACATGGCCGACGCTGCTGCCGTTCGGGCCATGGTCGCGTCGGTCGTGGCGTGGGGCGGCGGTCATCTCGACGTGCTTGTCAACAACGCCGGCGTGGCTATCGCCCGCTCGCTGCTGGAGGCCACCGAGGAGGACTGGGACGCGCAGGTGGGCGTGAACCTCAAAGGGCTGTACTTCGCTCTGCAGGCGGCCGCCCAGGTGATGGTGGCTGCGGGCAGAGGGCACATCGTGAACATCTGCTCGACGTCGGGCTTCGTGTCGTCGTCCACCCCCGAGGCGATCTACGACATGACCAAAGGCGGTGTCCGGCAGCTCACCACCTCGGCGGCCGTTGAGCTCGCCCCGCTCGGCGTCCACGTGAACGCCGTTGCGCCTGGCACCGTCGCGACCGAGCTGACCCGCGCGGTACTGAACACGCCGGAGAAGTGGAACCGTGCCGGTGAGCGCATCCCGAGTGGTCGCCTCGGCATGCCCGAGGACATCGCCGCTGCGGTCGCGTGGCTGGCGTCGCCGGAGTCGGCGTACGTCTACGGGCACACGCTTGTCGTCGACGGGGGCTGGTTGGCGATCTGAACTGAGGTCGGACGGACCAGATGACGAGCTCGCCAACCGGCGGGGTGGCTCTCGATGTTGGGTGCGGAAGCAGTCGCGCCGGCCGAGCACGTCGGCGCGCCCTGCCACCTCTGGGCTCGCGGGTCGGTGTCGTCGTGTGACGATGGCCCGGGATCCGCGGCCCATGCCTCGCGATGCGGATCCAGTACGCAACTGCCGAGCCCCGAATACACCATGAGCGCGAGCGCGA
>JAYTFI010000511.1:0-2020 GCA_043734485.1 Acidimicrobiales bacterium
ACAACGGTCACTCGAAAACGCAGCCTGACCAGGGGTGCAAGTCTCTGAGCACGCACGACGCGCCGAGCTGGACGAGGGTTCGATTCCCCCCAGCTCCACCCAGTTTTCGGCGCATACGTCCTGCTCAGGGCCTATGTAGCCGGATCGACTGATCGAGAAGGTCGCGAGAAAGTCGCGGCGTGCGGGCTACAACACGGGCTACAACTCCGCGAGGCTTGACACTCCGCGAGTTCGACGTGCAGGGCTCGTCCCGACTAATTTCCGGGCACTGTCTGCGCCACCACCACTGCTGGAACGCGAGCCGGGATCACCGGCATAAGCGCCTGCTTGAGCCCGTGCGCTCGTACTCGTCGGTGGCTGCCTCGGCTGCAAAGAAGATCTGGATCATGGTCAGGCGTTCGGAAAACCGCGCTTTGCTTCAGCAGTCCCGATTCCTGTCTGGCTGATCGAGCAGCTCGCCGCGAGTCGGCTCGATGTTCGAGCACACGCTTTGGCGGGTCGTCCACACTGCCCAAGTGGCCGCCGGTCTCCCGAGGTTCCGCCCCTACGACTTGCGCCACACGCACGCATCGCTGCTGATCGACCTCGACGCTCACCCGAAGGCGATCAGCGAACGGATGGGCCAATCCGAGATCGGCGTCACGATGGACGTCTACGGGCACCTGTTCCAAGACAAACAGGAACGATTGACGAACGACCCCGACGCCCTGGTCGAGCGAACGCGGCGCTCGGGTGCACCACCGACGTCCGTGCCACTCACGCGCTCAAAGTAGCGATATTCGCTACTTTGGATGCACGGTCGTACCGTCGTCTCTGCCTCGGTGAAAGTGTTCAGCTTATCGGAATAGGCAATATCAATAAGCTTCGACTTGTCTTTCGTTGAGCTTTCGATAAGCTGTGTACTATGACGAAACGGGAACAAGCGGCGCTCGCGAGGGTTGGACTCGACGCGCGCTTCCACGACAACGACATCTTGGCGTTCGCCGAGAGCCCGGCTCGGGGTTGGGTGCGAGCGATCCGCGACGCGCTCGGGATGAGCAGCCGCCAGCTTGCTGCACGGATGGACATTTCACAGCCCGCAGTCGCTCAACTCGAACGCTCTGAGGCAGACGGCGTGGTCCAACTCGACACGCTCCGCCGCGCCGCGGACGCGCTCGGGTGCGATCTCGTCTACGTGCTTGTTCCTCGCGCGAGCCTCGACGAGATCGTCCGTAACCGAGCCCGCCTGGTCGCCCGAGCCGACATCACCACCGTGGATCGAACGATGCGGCTCGAGCAACAAGGCCTCACACCTGACCAACTCGAACGCCGCATCGACGATTACGCCACAAAACTGATCACCGCCGGACGCCTGTGGGACGAACCGGACCACCAGTGACGACCCGACTCCCAGGCGACGACGCGGCCGGCGCGACACCGCTCACCAACGAGGACATCGACGGGCTGATCCCCACCTTCGTCGCCACACGCGCAGACCTCAACCTGGCCGAGCAGGCGAACATCGAAACGGCGACGTTGTGGGCGTTCGGGCGGCGGCGGGTGGCCAGCACGGACCGGCTGCTGACCATCGCCTACGCCGATCGAGTCCACCAGCGGATGTTCGCCGACGCGTGGAAATGGGCCGGCCAGCACCGGACGCGGATGACCAACATCGGCGTCGAACCTCACCAGATCACCACCCAGATGAAGTTGCTCTTCGACGACGCTCGCTACTGGCACGACCACAGCACCTACGAACCAGCCGAGCGCGCTGTGCGACTCCACCACCGCCTTGTCAGTATCCACCCATACCGCAACGGCAACGGCCGCCACGCCCGATTCATGGCCGACCTTTACCTACACCTCAACAGAGTGCCCAGACTCACATGGGGTACAGGACAGAACATCGAGATCGACGGCACCGCCCGACGCAGCTACATCAACGCACTCCAAGCTGCCGACCGAGGCGACATCGAAGCCCTCCTCGACTTCGCCCGACGGTGACCGTCCGATGTCACCGCGGACGCGGAGCGCCAGTCGC
>JAYTFI010000512.1:0-2684 GCA_043734485.1 Acidimicrobiales bacterium
ACACACGTCTCGTGGCCGAACGTGTGTCGAGCTGCCGGATGCACGAACGTTGCGCTCGGCGGCATGGCGGCGGCGCTGCTGTTCCATCAATCAGGAACGAGCTGGGTCGGCGACTTCGGCGTCTCCTTCTTCGCGATGCTTCCGGCGACGATCGGAATCGTGTTCGTGCTCCTCGCTCCCGTGCCGACTGAGGATCACCCCTTCACTGGCGATCGGCCCAACGTGGTCAAGGGCATGGTGCTCGGCCTCACGCTCGCCTGCTCTCCCGTGATCGCTCTCGAAGCCCGACTGGTAGGCCTCATCTGAAACAATGACGGCTTCTGCACCGCCGAGGTGCAGAAGCCGTCGCAGAACAGCCAGCGGGGGCGCGGACCCGGCCGGGTCAGCCGGCTTCGGACACGGCGTGCAGCACCGGTGCCTGCCGCGACAGCTTCGGCAGCGCGATACGCCCTGAGCGTTGCACATCGACGATGCCGTACGGCCGGAGCAGCTCTTCGAAGTCGTCGAGCTTGTCCGGCGGGTCGGCGAGCATGATCGTGATGGCGTCGAAGCCGACGTTCACGACCTTGGCGTCGAAGATGTTGACCAGCTCGGCAACCTCGGCCCGCTTCGACGCATCGGCGCGAACTGTGACGAGCAGCATCTCGCGCGCCACCGATGAGGCCGGTGTGAGCTCCACGATGTCGAGCACGTTGATGAGCTTGTTGAGCTGCTTGACGATCTGCTCCATCGGCGTCTCGAGGACGTCGACCACGATTGTTATGCGCGAATACCGATCGTCGTCCGTCGGTGCGACGGCGAGCGACTCGATGTTGTACCCACGGCGGCTGATGAGCGACGTGACGCGGGCGAGGACGCCGAACTTGTTCTCGACGAGAACAGACAGGACGTGATGGCGGTCGGAGGAGGACATGCTCACCACCCCCGGTTGGCGATGCGTCGGGCCTTCTCAGCGGTGAGCCGCTCGGTCTGCGAGCCGGCGACCTGGACCTCGTCGTTGGACAGTCCGGCCGGGACCATGGGGAACACCTTCTCGTTCTCGTCGGTACGGAAGTCGACAACAACCGGGCGGTCGTCGATCGAGTTGGCCTTGTCGATGGCGGGCTGGACCTCTTCCGGCGAATCGACCCGGATGCCGATGCAGCCCATCGCTTCGGCCAACTTCACGAAATCTGGCAGTTCCGGTGACAGATACACCTCGGAGTAGCGCTCGTCGTAGAACATCTCCTGCCACTGGCGGACCATGCCCAGGTACGAGTTGTTGAGGATGGCGACCTTGATCGGGATCTTCTCGATCGCCGCGGTGGTCAATTCCTGATTCGTCATCTGGAAGCAACCGTCGCCATCGACCGCCCACACCATCTTGTCGGGGCAGCCGACCTTGGCACCGATGGCCGCCGGCACGCAGAAGCCCATCGTGCCGAGCCCGCCGGAGTTGACCCACGTGTAGGGGTGACGGAACTTCCAGTACTGGCTGGCCCACATCTGGTGCTGGCCGACGCCCGACACGAGGATCGTGTCCTCCGGTGCAGAGTCACGCAGGTGCTCAAGCACGAATTGCGGCTTGAGCGCATCGCCCGGCTCGGACTGCTCGTAGGTGAGTGGGAAATTCTCCTGCCAGCCACTGATGGCCTGCTTCCACACGGTCGAATCCGCGAACGAATGGCCACCCGCCCGAAGATCCCTGATGGCCCGGACGAGCTCTTCGATGGTGAGGCGGGCATCGCCGATCAGCGACACATCGGGCTTGCGGACCTTGCCGTGCTCGGCCGGGTCGATGTCGGCGTGGATGATCTTCGCGTCGGGGGCGAAGGCGCCGACCTTGCCCGTAACGCGGTCGTCGAAGCGGGCGCCGAGGTTGATGAGCAGGTCGCTCTGCTGCATGGCCGTGATCGCCGTGTAGTTGCCGTGCATGCCCGGCATACCGAGCGCGAGGCGGTGGTCGTCCGGGAACGCGCCGCGGGCCATGAGGGTCGTGACGACGGGGAAGTCGCACAGCTCGGCCAGCTCCATGAGCGCGGCCGCCCCTCGGGCCTTGAGGACACCGCCGCCGACATAGAGGACTGGGCGGGTCGAGGCGAGGATCATCTCCGCAGCCCGGCGGATCGACATCGCGTCGGCCTGCATCTGTGGGCGGTAGCCGGCGAGGTCGACGGCGTCCGGCCAGTACCACTGCATCGTGCTGGTGAGTACGTCTTTGGGGACGTCGATGAGCACCGGCCCGGGGCGACCGGTGGTGGCGATGTGGAACGCCTCGGCCACGATGCGGGGCAGGTCCTGCGCCGACATGACGAGCTCGTTGTGCTTCGTGACGGAGCGGGTGATGCCGACCGTGTCGCACTCCTGGAAAGCGTCGGTGCCGATGGCGCTGGTCGGCACCTGGCCGGTGATGACGACCATCGGGATCGAATCCATGTAGGCGTCACAGAGCGGCGTGACCATGTTGGTGGCCGCGGGTCCGCTGGTCACCATGGCCACACCGGGACGGCCAGTGACGTGGGCATAGCCCTCGGCCATGTGCCCGGCGCCCTGCTCGTGGCGTACGAGGATGTGGCGGATCGGGCTTTCCAGGAGCGGGTCGTAGGCCGGCAGGATGCAACCGCCGGGAAGACCGAACATGACCTCGGTCCCTGCCATCTCCAGGCTCTTGATGAGTGCTTGTGCTCCGGTGAGCTCCATGGCTC
>JAYTFI010000513.1:0-7735 GCA_043734485.1 Acidimicrobiales bacterium
GCCTGCGCCGCAGCGGCCAGGAACGATTCGCTCGTCGTGGTCGGGAGACCGGCGGGGACGATGTCGCGCCGGAACGGCGCCTCGGCCGCAGCCTCTACAAGTGCGGCCCATCGATCCTGCGGTGCGTCGGGCGAGAGTGCGGCGTTCGTCTCCGTCACGAGGCGCTCCGTCAGCTCAACTGGCATCTTCGCAGCCGGATCGGGGATCCGGGCAGTGAGACGCACCGCGCGAACGAGCTTTCCCTCGTCGGCCGACGACGTGATGTCCTTCAGCCAATGGGTGCGCTCCGACTCGATGCGGCGCTGGAGTGCCTCCCGCAGTTTCGCGGCCATAGCTCGCGACGCATCGTCGCGGGCGGTGCCGTCGGACTGGGTGACGACGGCGCGGAGATCACGGATCGAGATGTCATCGGCGACATCGAGTGCGGCCGCCGCCCGGTCGAGCCAGTCGGCCTGACGCGTGCGAGGGAGCAACTCGTCGGCCATGGCCAGGAGCGGACCGGCCGGAATCTCACCCTTGCCCTCGGCCTTGAGCTGTGCGTTCTGATCGATGATCGCCTGGCGCACGGCCGGGATACCGCCGCGGAACAGCTGCTCGGCTACGGGATGCTGCTCAGGAGCAATGTCGGCGAGAAGAGCGTCGCGGTGCTTCCGACCCGGCGTGAGCCGCTTCGGTTTGGCCCGGGTGTCGACTACCGGGCGATCGGTCCGGGAACGGATCGGACGATCGGTGCGGTCGGTGCGGTCCCCGGCATCGGGACGAGGACCACGCGCCGGCCGCTCGGCAGTAGGGCGAGTCGGTCGATCGCCATCGCGACGCGGACGGTCGGGCCGGGCACCGCGATCGGGACGATCACCGCCGCCTGGCCGATCGGGCCGCGGCCCACGGCGCTCGCCGTCACGGCCGCCTCGGGCCTTGTCGGCGTAGGTGACGTTGACGCTCGGGCCAGTCGGGCCCGTCGCGGAGCCGATGACCTCGAGACGCTCGCTGTCGAAACGACGCGACTTGGGCGCCACGATGGCCACGATGCGGGTGCCCTCAAGCTCACGCTCAGCTTCTGCACGGACGACATCGCCGACGCGAGCCCCCTCGTAGAGCATTCCGGTGTCGAGCGTGCCTTTCGGCTGTCTGGCCCCGGCAGCGCGCCAGGTCCAGACGCCGTCGTTGGCGCTCGTGAGTTCGATGTCGATGCGGTGAGACATACGGCGAAAGACGCTACTCGAAGACCCTCGGCGCGCCCGCCTACATCGCAATCCGTCGTGCCGGAGAGCCAGATCGGCCGAACAGCTGGGCCTTCACGGTCTGGGACCGCGGACCATATGCGCGCTTTCACTATGCGCGCTTTCACTATGCGCACATACGGCACTGATCCGGTGCTCGGCGAAGGTCGGACTATGGGAAGGGCACGACCCTCTGCATACGCTGTTGACATGCGCACCGAACCGGTTCTACTCGTCCACGGCTTCGCGTCGTCGTTCGACCTGAACTGGCGCCGCAACGGATGGGCCGACCTCCTGGCGGACGCGAATCGCGCAGTCATCGCGGTAGACCTCCTCGGCCACGGTTCCGCCGAAAAGCCTCATGATCCCGCTGCGTACACCGACCTCGAACAGTGTGTCATCGACGTCCTCCCCGCCGACGGCCGTGTCGTCGACGCGGTCGGCTTCTCCCTTGGCGCAATCACATTGCTTCGCGCCGTCGGACGGATGCCTGAGCGCTTCGGGCGCATCGTTGTCGGTGGCATCGGCCAGCAGAACATGGTCGCGGGCGACAATGAGGCCACCGCTCGCGCGATCGAGGCCGGGCTCGATGCTCTGGGCGACAGCGATGGGGAAGAGACCCGCCTCGCCCGGGCCTTCGCCCAATTCGCGGCGAACGGGACCAACGACCCGAAGGCACTGGCGGCCTGCCTCCGTCGGCCGTCGAGGCCCTTGACCTACGACGACCTCTCGCTCGTCCCGAATCCCACACTGGTGGTGATCGGCGACAAGGACTTCGTCGGTTCTGCACAGCCAATCGTGGACGGGCTCGCTGATGCGCGTCTCGTAGTGCTGCGCAACGCCGATCACTTCGGGACCCCGCAGCATTTCGGGTTCCTCGACGCCGCGCTCGAGTTCCTCGACGCGATGGCCGGCTGAGCCCCCTGACCCCGCGAACGTTGTGGGGTAGCGCCCGCGTGGACAGCTGCACTCGTGCATGTATTATGCATGCATGCCCAGCGTACAGATCCGCGAGGTCCCCGACGATGTCCATGCGGCACTTGTGCGTCGGGCTGAACTGGCTGGCCAGTCACTCCAGCAGTACCTCACCGCGCAGCTCGCAGCCCTCGTCGCGACTCCGACTATCGAAGAGATGATCGCTCGGATCGAGGCCCGACCCAAGGGGCGACTGTCCCGGAACAACGCAATCGCGGCGCTCCAGGACGAGCGTGCTCGTCGTTGATGCCTCGGTCATTGCGCCCGCGATCGCGGACGGCGGGCCAGATGGCGAGATCTGCCGCGACCGGATCAAGGGTGAATTGTTGGCGGCGCCGGACCTCCTCCGGATCGAGGTCCTTTCGGTCCTCCGCCGCCACGTCAACACGGGGCAGCTCTCGCCACGTCAAGCATCGAACGCGGTCGATGATTTGATGAATCTTCCCATCACGGCGTACCCGACGGCGCCGTTGATCCGCCGTTGCTGGGAGTTGCGAGGGAACGTGACGGCCTATGACGCTTGCTACGTTTCGCTCGCAGAGGCACTCGGTTCCACACTCTTGACGGCCGATGCCCGGCTTGCCAAAGCCCCCGGAACCCGTTGCCGGTTCGACGTGGTCTGACGACGCGGGCGATTCGCCTGCCGACGCTTCGAATCGGCGATCACACGCAGAGCCCGATGGGGCCATCGACCACCGAGGGTGCGGCCACTGGCAGAATCTCGCGGGATGCCACCGAAGTCCGTGCACGGCATCGACCCAGAGGTTCGGAGAGGACCACCGACGTGAGCGCCAGCAATGTCACCGCAGGCAACGCCAACGTGAACGGCGCCATGACGCCTTTGCCGCAGGGCTTCAGCGTCCATGTCGCGAACATGGGTATGAAGGACGAGACCGACGACTTCGTCATCGTCGCCTCCGATGGACCGGCGGTGGGTGCCGGGGTGTTCACCCAGTCGCGTTTCGCCGGCCCGAGCGTGAACCTGAGCCGGCGCAGCGTCGCCGACGGCAACGTGCGCGCCTTTGTCGTCGTCTCGAAGAACGCCAACGTCGCCAACGGCCGCGTCGGCGCCGAGAATGCGGATGAGGTCCTGCGAGGAGTGGCGACCGCCATCGGGTGCAACCCTTACGAAATCGTGCTCGCATCGACCGGCGTGATCGGCCGCCCGTATCCGATGGACCGAATTCGGGCGCATCTGAAGGGCCTCCGGTATCCGTTCGACGGAACGGATGCAAGGCGCGCTGCGGTCGGCATGATGACGACGGACACTGTGCCGAAGATCGCGTCAGCGGTGGTGGGGGAGGGTCCGGCCCGGGTCGTCGGCATCGCCAAAGGTGTCGGGATGATGGAGCCGGACATGGCCACGCTGATCACGCTGTTCTGTACGGACGCGCGGCTCTCGCCCGGGGAGCTGCGGCCGATCTTCAAGACGGCGATGGACAAGTCGTTCAACTGCCTGAGCGTCGACACCGACACGTCGACGAGCGACACGGCGGCGATCATGGCCAACGGTCGGGCCGGTTTCGTCGAGCGCAGCGAGTTCGCCACTGCCCTCGAGCAGGTTGCGCTGTCACTCACCAAGCAGATCGCCCGCGACGGCGAGGGTGCGACGAAGATGATCGAGGTGACCGTCGACCGGTCTCGCGACGACGAGCAGGCGAAGCGGGTCGCGAAGTCGATCGTGAACTCACCGTTGGTGAAGACGGCAGTCCACGGTGCCGACCCGAACTGGGGGCGGGTGGCCATGGCCATTGGCAAGTGTCAGACCGACACGGACATCAGCCCGGACCGGGTGGTGATCCGCTTCGGCAGCCAGGAGGTGTACCCGACCCCGCTCGACGATGCCGGGCTCGCTCTGCTCCAGCAGTACATGCGCGGTGCCGACGTGCGCATCCATGTCAGCCTCATGACGGGCAACAGCAGTTGCACGGTATACGGGTGCGACCTGTCCGACGGCTACGTGCGGATCAACGCGGACTACACCACTTGAACCAACGGTAGATACTGACTGCGCTATTCGACAGGGGCGTCGCTGCCTTCGAGATCCGGCTGGCGTGGAAACGGCTCGGATCGCACGGCTGCCGATGGCGATTTCGGTCGTCGCATGAACGAAGCCGGGCGGATCGCTGACACCAATACGACCGCCACACGAGGCGTATACCCGGTACCTTCGCACGGTGCAGTGCTTGCAGTGCCAGACCGAGAACCCGAGCATGTTCCGCCATTGCGGTGCGTGTGGAAGCGCGCTGGCGGCCACTCCGTGCGGCGCCTGCGGCTTCGCGACGCCGCTGCCGTTCCTGTTCTGCGGCAACTGCGGCACCGGACTCGAGCTGACCGGAGCCGGCCAGGCCGAAGAGCGCAAGCTGGCTACCGTGCTGTTCGCGGACGTCGTCGGCTTTACGAGCATGGCGGAGGCGACCGACCCTGAGGTGATGGCCAGGGCCGTCGACGCTGCGTTCCGCCAGCTCACCGACATCGTCGTCGCGTACGGCGGCACCATCGACAAGTACATCGGCGACTCGATGATGGCCGTCTTCGGCGTCCCCCATACCCATGAGGACGACGCCGAGCGGGCCGTCGCCGCGGCACTCGCGATCCAGGCCGCGGAGACCGGACTCGAGTTCTCGATCGGCGTCAACACGGGCGAAGTCATGGTCCTCGCCCTCGGGGGCGGGGCGGTGACGGTCATGGGCGACGCCGTCAACGTCGCCGCGCGCCTGGAGAAGGCGGCCAGCCGCCACGAGATCCTGGCCGGGCCGCTGACGGTCGAGCTGACCTCCAACAGGATCGAGTACCGAGACCGGCCCCCGATGACGCTGAAGGGCAAGCGCGACTCGGTCGAGGTCCGTCAAGCCATGAGCATGCGCACGACACCGACGGTTGCACAGCACGTATCCGTCCCGATCATCGGGCGCGACGAAGAGCTCGACTTCCTGCTCTCGCAATGGCGCCGGGTCGCATCGGTACGTCGGGGCGCGGTCGTGCTGGTGACGGGCGATCCGGGAATTGGAAAGTCGAGATTGCTCGACGAGCTGGCCGCGCGGGTCGGCCGCGAGGCGCACATCGTTCGTTCGGCGTATCCGCCCTACGGCGGGTCCGGCGGGATCCGAGTCGGCGGCGACCTCGTCGCCCAGCTCGGGCCGAGCGACGACGACGCGGTCCAGGCCCGGGCATTGTCGTTGGCCGGCGAAGTGCATCCGTCGCTACGCGACATGGATGCCAATGCGCTCCGTCAGGAAGGTCTTTGGGCGCTTCGCCGCCTGGCTGAGCTCCGCGCTGCGGAGAGACCCGTGCTCGTACTCATCGAAGATGCCCACGTCGCGTCCGCAAGCCTCGACCTGCTCACCTCGTTCGTGGCCCGGACCGTGGACCTACCGGTTCTGCTCGTGTTCGCCGGCCGGGCTGAGGGCCAGTGGCTGTCGAGCTTCCCGACGGCCAGCACGGTGCGGCTCTCGCCGCTGTCCATGGATGACGCGGCAGTCTTGGCTGCGGCCTGGCGGCCGTCCCCCGAGCCGTCCGAACAGGTGCTGCGGATGAGCGCCGGCAACCCGCTCTTCCTCCGCGAGCTGCTCGTACTTTCGGCGCAGATGACCGGCGACGAGTTCAAGCGCCGCCGCCTACCCGCCTCGCTCCGCGCCGTGTTGGCCGCCCGCCTCGACTCGCTGGCCATCGGCGATCGGGGCGCGTTGCAGGACCTCGCGGTGATCGGCGACGCAGCAACCGTCGAACAGCTCACCGCGCTCGGCGGGGCGGCAGCAGCGGACGGTGTCAGCAGCCTGACTCGTATCGGACTCGTCCAGCACCGCCCGGACGGCACGTTGCGCATCACCGAACCGCTGTTACGGGAGGTGGCTTATGCGACACTTCCTCGGGCCGCACGGGCGGAACGCCATGTCCGTGCCGCCGAGCTGTGCGCAGGTCTCCCGGAACGGGCCCGCCACCTCGAACGGGCCAGCGAGCACGCGCCCGACGATGCCGCCCTTCGCGACCGCGCCGGGGCCGCATTAGCCACGGCCGGGGTTCACCAGCTCCGCGACTCGCGCCCGATCGACGGCATCGCGCTCCTCCAACGTGCGGTCGCGCTCGGCCACCGCGACCCCGATGCGCTGCTCCGCCTCGCCGCCGCCCTGATCGACCGCGACCGCCACGAAGCCATGGCCGTGCTCGACCTCATTCCCGACCCCCATCCGGATTCTCGCGTCGATGCCGAACGGACCCTTGTCCGCGCGAACGCGCTCGTCGAATCCGATCATCCTGCAGCACTGCGGGCCTTCGACGACGCGGCGCAGCGTTGGCGTTCGATCGGTGATCGCGTCAAAGAGGCGTGGTCGCACTCCAACAAGGGCGTAGCGCTGTTCATGCGCGGTGCCATGTTCGACGCCGACGAGCAGCTCGTCACCGCGCTGGATCTGTTCCGCAGCGAGCGTCACCGGGCCGGGGAGATGGCAACCGTGAGCTTCCGGGCCCTCGTGCGACCCGAGCATCCCGAAGTCGAGAACTGGCTGCACGAGAGCCTCGCCTATGCCGTCGAGATCGGCGACCGCGGCCGCCATGTGGCGGCCCTCGGCTCCCTCAGCTGGCATCACTACTTGCGGACCCGGCTCGGCGGCGACGACCAGACCCAACAGGCGCGCGCCTGGATCGACGAGTGCAGCGCACTCTCGAGCGAGCTCGGCGGCAGCGATTTCGGGTTCCAGGTGCTCTGCCTGAAGGCGAACCTGGCGCGCATGGCGGGACGGCTCGACGACGCTCGTGATGCGCTGGATCGGGCCCGCGGGTTTGGGACGTCGGATTCGGCAGGGGAGCGGGCCATGCTGCAGGCGGTGGGGGCGTCGATCGAGGGGTCGGCCCCGTTCGTCCGCTACAACGAGCAGGACCCGTTCACGTCGATTGCCGCAGTCATCCAGATGGAGACGGCGCTGCTCGAAGGCCGATTCGACGAGCTGCTGCTGATCGACGCCATGCCGTCGCGCTCGAACCTCGGCCGCCACGAGGCACTCGTAGGCTCGGTACCCCTCGCCGCTGGACTCGCCGTCATCGGCCGTCTGCACGAGGCCGAGGAGGGTGCGGCGCGTGCGCTGATCTCGGCGGAACGGAGCAACGCGAGCCTCCCCGCGGCGGGGGCTCGGGCCGTGGCTGCAGAATGCGCATTCCGCCTTGGTGATTCCGCCCGCGGGAACGTCCTACTCGATGCCGCGGTGGGTTCAATTCGGGCTTCGAACGGCGAACGGCCTGTGACCCCGATCGGCGGGCTGGCCGGAGCGTTGGTGGCTCGCGCCGGCGCTGCCGGCGGAGGCGACGACGCCTGGCTGAGCCTGCGTGGCTATGCCGACCGGCTCCGAGCGCCGGGGCTACTCGAGGGGCTTGTCCCGGCGTGAACTTCCGAGGCCCGACGCGCTCGTGGCCCGCGCTTACAGCACCAGATACTTCGAAACGGGTCGGTCGGGCCTGGCGCCCGATTCCTGATTCCGTTACGATCCGTCGGCCCACACATTGGTTGACGAAGGAGGCGGCATGATCATTTTCGGTGAATTGGGACT
>JAYTFI010000514.1:0-3381 GCA_043734485.1 Acidimicrobiales bacterium
TCAGTGCAGCCGCGACCCGAACATCGGACCGGCAGACGCCCGCTTCGCGACCTGCCGGCCAATCGGCGCTTCCAGGTCGATGGAGAGCCCTTCGGCCGCCGCGAACACTTCGAGCCCGGTCTTCGCCCCGCGGCAGCGGGCCTCGATCGTCAGGCGGTCGACCTCGACATCGCTGCGCGTCGGGTCGTGATGGAACAGGGCCAGTGCTTTCGAGCCCGTCTCCACCGCAACGTCGATGGCGTAGTCGACCGTGCAATGGCCCCAATGCGACTTCGCTTCCCAATCCTGCGGAAGGTACTGCGCGTCATGGATCAGGAGATCGACGCCGTCGCAGAGCTCGCGCACGTTGTCGTCGATGCCCTGCAGGTCGTGCGGAGCCTGGTGGTCGCTGATGTACGCGACCGAGGAACCGTCGCAGTCGACTCGATAACCCACCGTGAGGCCCACATGAGGCACCGACCGCGCCTTCACCTTGGCGGAGCCGACCGCGAAGTCGTCGTTCAAGATGTCGTGCAGTCCGTAACGACCGCGCAGCTGATCAATGCCGACGGGAAAGTATGGGGGCCGGACGAATCCGGTGAACAGATCTTTCACCGTAGTGCCGGTTTCGCCGGGGCCGTAGACGTCGAGTCGCGAGCCTGGCCGGTCCGCGGCTGCGAGGAACGGCAGCCCCTGCACGTGATCGAAGTGGAAGTGGGTTACAAGGGCGGTAGCCGAGAACGTCCCGTCGAGGGGCTGCGTCTTCCCCCATACCTGGAGGCCGGTGCCGAGGTCGAGGATGATCGGGTCCCCGTCGTTGATGTCAAGCACGACACAGGAAGTGTTTCCTCCGTAGCGTGCATTCAGCCCCGTTGGCGACGGCGTTGAGCCTCGAACGCCGTAGAACGTGACCTTCACGCAAAACCCCCCTGGGCGTCGTCAATGGTTGAGTGATCAGAAACTGGTTGCGTGATCAGCGCGCGCGGCACGGACCCAATGGAGCGAACGTGATCGGGGCCGGTACCTGACCGGGCCGACCTGCGTTCGGTGCACGGACACTAAACGTGAACAGTCGGTTACGGCTAGGCAATGTGACGAAGACCACAGTGCACGATGTCCGTTTGGCGCAGGGCAGCCGCGCACGTCGCGACCTGTGACAGTCGAGTGGGTTTTCGGTTCGGATCGGTCCGATCGGCGCCGGGGCGATACCGTGCCGCATGGGGACCGACACGACCACTGCGCCCGAATCCACGACTTCCACCCCCGGCCTGGGATATCCACCCAGCCTCCCAGACGGGGTGATCGTCGTCCTGAAGCGCGATTGCCCCACGTGCGTGCTCGTCGCCCCGGTCGTGGCCAGGCTCGTGGCCGACGGCGTCATCACTGCGGTCTACAGCCAGGACGATCCGACGTTCCCGGACGAGGTCCCGCGTGTCATCGACGATCGGAATCTGGCAGTGAGCTTCCATCTCGACCTCGACACGGTGCCGACGCTGGTGCGGATCGCGAACGGGCACGAGGTCGGGCGGGCGATCGGATGGGCCATCGAGAGGTGGGCGGCGTTCGTGGACGTCGATCTTGCCGCCGCGTTTCCCGACATACCGCCGTACCGTCCCGGCTGCGGCTCGAAGACGCAAGACAGCGGGATGCCTGAAACGCTCGCCATCCGCTTCGGGTTGACGCCACTCCGGGCCCGGCGGGTGGAGTTGGCGAGCGCCGAAGACGAGGTCGAGGCGATGTATGCACGCGGCTGGTCCGACGGCCTCCCGGTCGTGGCGCCCACCGAGGAACGCGTGTTGCGCATGCTCGCCGGAACGAGCCGTGGAGCGCACGAGATCGTGGCCGTCATCCCGCCCAACCTCGTCGAATGCACGGTCGAGAAGGTCGCGATCAACGCAGTGATGGCCGGCTGCCTACCGGAGTATCTGCCGGTCGTACTGGCCGCAGTGGAGGCTGCTTGCACGGCGTCGTTCAACGCTCACGGGCTCTTGGCCACCACGTACTTCGCCGGGCCCGTCCTGATCGTGAACGGACCGATCGCCAAAGCCATCGGGATGAACAGCGGCGTGAACGTGTTCGGCCAGGGCAACCGGGCCAACTCGACAATCGGTCGGGCATTGCAGCTCGTGATCCGCAACGTCGGCGGCGGCAAGCCTGGCGGAGTCGACCGGGCCACGCTCGGCAACCCGGGCAAGGTGGGCTTCTGCTTCGCCGAGTCGGAGGAGGACGAGCGGGCTGCCGGCTGGCAGACCTTGGCCGAGGAGCGCGGCATCGCGGTCGGGACGTCCGCGATCACGCTGTTCCCTGGCGAGGGACCTCGCGGCGTCGTCGACCAGAAGTCGCGTACGGCCGACTCGCTGGCCCGCTCCTTCGCCGAGTGCCTCCGCAGCGTCGGCCATCCCAAGTTGCCGTTGGGTTTCGATGCCATCGTGGCCGTGTCGCCCGAGCACCTGCGAACGTTCGCAGCCGAGGGTTGGGACCGAACCCGTCTGCGTGCCGAACTGATGGCCCTTCTGCAGATGCCCGGCGCGGAGATCGTCGAGGGCGCCCGCGGGATCGCCGAGGGTGTTGCCACTTCGTTCGTGAACTCGACGCTGCCGAAGTTCCGCGACTCCGGGCTGCTCTTCGTCCACTGTGGTGGCGCCGCTGGCATGTTCTCGGCCATCATTGGGGGCTGGGCCAACGGTGCCACCGGCAGCGAGCCAATCACCAGGGAGATCACGCCATGGCTGTAGTCCTGATGGATCCGACCGGCGAGGTCGATCCGATCGCCCGAACCCTCAACGAACGGCCTGCGTCGCTCAAGGGTTTCACGGTTGCGCTGCTCGACATCACCAAGCCGCGCGGCAACGTGTTCCTCGATCGCGTCGAGATGCGCCTGAATGAGCAAGGCATCGCCACCAAGCGTTACAAGAAGCCCACGTTCACCAAGCCCGCACCGATCGACCTGCGCCACGAGATCGCGACCGAGTGTCAGGCGGTCATCGAAGCGCTCGCCGATTGAGGCAGTTGCACGTCGTGCAGTGTGCACGACATCGCTGATCTCGAGAGCCGCGGACTCCCCGGTGTGTTCGTTGCGTCGGATGTCTTCATCGAAGCGGCTGCGGCACAGTCCGCAGCGCTCGGCGTGACCCCCGCGTCGGTGTTCGTCGCGCACCCGATCCAGGATCGCACCGACGACGAGATGCGGGATCTGGCCGATGCCGCAGTCGAGGCGCTGCTGGCCCGGTTGACGAAGCCGACCTGACGGCCCGTTCGGCCGGGTCGCCGCGCAGGACACTCGATCGACGGAACCACGGTCGACGATTTCGTCGATGCGCGCTGTGTCGTTGTTCGTCGATAGCCTGTCGGGTTCGTGGGCTTTCGCAATGTTCTCTTTGGTGATTCGAGCGTGCCCATGCA
>JAYTFI010000515.1:0-4879 GCA_043734485.1 Acidimicrobiales bacterium
AGCGAGTACGCGTCTTGCACCCTGCTGTCGTCGTGGCGGTGGCTGGCCATGATCGGGCTGCCGGCGAGCAGCGCGCGCAGGTTGGCCGCGCTGGCCGCCTGCCCCGGGTGCGGCCGCAGGCCCTGCAGGTCGGCCGCGTACACCGCATCGGTGCCCAGCAGCCCCTCGACGCTCATCGCCGCGGCCACGTCGGCGACCACCATCAGGTGGCGCAGGTCGTGCAGCGCGAGCACCAGCATTCCGAGCATGCCGTCGGTGCCGTTGATCAGCGCGAGACCCTCTTTTTCACGGAGCACGAGCGGCGCGAGCCCGGCGGCTGTCAACGCCTCCCGGCTGTCGAGCAGTTCCCCGGCCGCGTTGCGCGCGGTTCCCTCACCGACGAGCACCATCGCGACGTGCGACAGCGGGGCGAGATCGCCGCTCGCGCCGAGTGATCCGAACTCGTAGACGACAGGGGTGATGCCGGCGTTCAACATCGCTATCAGACCCTCGGCCACGACGGGGCGAACGCCTGAATAGCCGAGCGCGAGGCTGCGGGCCCTGAGCAACATCAGTCCGCGCACGACCTCACGCTCGATCTCCGCGCCCATGCCTGCTGCGTGCGAGCGGAGCAACGCGAGTTGCATCTCGGCGGCGCGCTCCGGGGGGATCACCACACTGGCGAGCGAGCCGAATCCAGTGGTGACTCCGTAGACCGGTACGTCGCCGTGAACGAAACCCTCGACGACGGCGGCCGTTCGCTGCATCGCCTCGAGCGCGTCGGCGCCAAGCGTGACGGGATTGCCGTTGCGGGCGACGGCGACGACGTCGGATCGCTGCAGCCCGTGCGCCGACACTACGACTGGTTCGTTGTAGACTTGCACTGTGCGCAATCTAGCACTGCAGCGTGAAACTGCAACGACACCCGCGACACCGGTTCGAGACGGCCCGCGCTCGTCCGATCGAGTGCTTCAATTGTTGTGCGTCGTCGGCGGGTCGGCGCAGGGGCTCAGCCTCACCGAGGCTGCCGCGAGTGTCGGGCTCGTGCCAAGCACGGCACTTCGTCAATTGCGTTCGCTCGAAGCGGCAGGGCTCCTCGTGCGCGGCGATGAGGATCAGCTCTATCGGCCAGGCCCTCGGCTGGTCTCGCTGTCGCGGACGGTGTTCGTCGGCCACTCGCTTGCCACGGCCGCCCAACCGTTCCTCGATGAACTGGCTGCCTGCACCGGCGAGTCGGCCTACCTTGCGATCGAGCAGCCTCGGCGCCGAGCGGTCTATGTGGCCACAGCTCCGGGACAACACGCGTTGCGCCACAGTGGCTGGCTCGGCCGCGGATTCGCCAGCTCCAAAACGGCGGCCGGCGCCGCGCTCGATGGGCGCGTCGACGATGACGCGGTCGTAGTACGCGAGGGCAAGCTCGAGCCCGGCATCACCGCGGTCAGTGCTCCCGTTCGCTCACCGAACGGAATCGTGGCAGCCGTCAGCCTCGTCGGTCCGAGCTTTCGCCTCGTCGGCGCGGATCTGGCGAGCGCCCGCATCCGCGTGGCGACGGCTGCTCGACACTTGTCGGAAACGCTCGGCCACCAACGGTGAATCACGCCGACAGCCGACCCGGCCTCCAGCCGTGCTGGACCCGGTCCACGCTGAGGTGACTTCGCCGCGCGGCCAGGATGTCGCCACGCGTGCAAATGCCGACCAGTGCACCGTCGGCATCCAGGACCGGGAGATGGTCGACGCCCTCTTCGACCATTGTCTGCAGGGCGACGGCCACGGTGTCGCCGGGCTTGATGGCGACGATCTCTCGTGCGGCGACGTCGCCGAGCGTTTGGTCGTCCGCAAGATCGCCGTGGAGCAGATCACCCCGACCGAGAATTCCGACACACCGGCCGTCGGCATCGACCACCGGGTAGGCGCCGTGATGGCCGCTGTGAAATCTCCTCACGCCCTCCTCCACCGACAGCGTCGAGTCGAGCACGACGACGTCGCGCGTCATCACCTGATCGACACGCACAGTGGCCAGCAGATCGACGTGATAGTCGGATGGCACGTGGAGCCCGCGACGTGTCAGCTTCTCCGTCATGATGCTGTCCTGCATCAGGGCAGTGGAGAGCAGTGTGGCAATCACGGTGGCGATCATCAACGGCAGGATCGCGTTGTAGTCCCTCGTCAACTCGAACACGAAGACAATCGATGCGAACGGCGCTCTCGTCGCCGCGCCGAATGTTGCGGCCATTGCCACGAGCGCAAACGCTCCCGGCGACAGGTGCGCGCCGGGCAACATCCGCGACGCCAGCTCGCCGAGCGTGCCGCCGACCGCAGCGCTGATCAGCAGGATCGGCGCGAGGGTGCCGCCGGAGGTGCCGGACCCCAACGCGAACCACCACGCAATCAGCTTGGCCAGCGCAAGCGCTCCGAGTGTTCCGAGCGCGAGCCGCCCGGCGAGCACGTCGTCGATCGCGTCGTAGCCGACGCCCAGTGCCCGCGGGACGACGAGCCCGACGGTAGCGAACACGATCGCGCCGATCGCTGGATGCCAGAACTCACTCACCGGCAACTTCCGATAGAGGTGCTCGGTGATGAAGAGGCCCTTGGTGATGATGACAGCCAGAATGCCGCACAGCCCACCGAGCAGGACAAAAAGTGGCAGTTGGCCGAGCCCGGTGAAGTCATGGTGAGGAGGTGTGAAGAGCGGCCCTGAGCCGAACAGTGCGGAGTGGACGCCACCGGCGACAGCCGCTGCGACCACGAGTGGAATGAATGCACGGGTCGAGAACTCGAACAGCAGGAGCTCGATCGCGAGAATGACGGCCGCCAGCGGTGAACCAAACGTGGCAGCCATGCCGGCCGCGGCGCCACTGGCAAGCAGGATCTTGCGCTCGTTCGGCGAGACGTGGACCAACTGCCCGAGCAGCGACCCGATCGCGCCACCGGTGACGATGATCGGACCTTCCGCACCAAAGGGACCGCCTGATCCGATCGCGACGGCAGACGACAACGGCTTCGCTATCGCCGTCCTGGGCGACACCTTGCTCTGCTTGGTCAGGACGGCTTCCATCGCTTCGGGAAGTCCGTGACCCTTGATCACGGGCGCCCATTTGGCAAATATGGCAACGATCATCGCGCCGCCGACGGTGACCAGATAGAGCCACGGTCCCGGATGGAAATCGCGCAAGGACGGAATCGTCCAACCAGACCGCTGGAACAGCAGGAGATTGGTGAGCAGACCGATCAAGTGGACGAGGCAGTAAGCGGCACCGCCGCCGGCGAGGCCGACGACGGCCGAGAGCAGGGTCAACCGGAGCAACCGGCGAGGGGGCATTGCAGGAGCCATATTTCAATCATATCGTGCTACGATGTATTTGTGAGCACTCAGGACGTCTCCGATCCGAATGTCGTCACCGACGAGGACTTCGCCCGTCTGCTGGAATTCCGCGCCGGGCTCCGCCGGTTCCTGCACTGGAGCGAGCATCGTGCGAAGGAAGTCGGGCTGACAGCGACCCAACATCAGTTGCTGCTTGCCGTTCGCGGTCACGGCGGCCCACCGAGCGTCGGCGAGCTCGCGGAACATCTCGATCTCCGCCATCACAGCACGGTAGAATTGGTCGACAGGGCGGCCCACGCCGGTCTCGTGTCAAGAAGCGCAGACACCGACGATCAGCGGGTGGTGCGGGTGGTTCTGACGGCTGAGGGCGAGTCGCGATTACGCGACCTCTCGGTCGTTCACCTCGCCGAGCTATCGCGAATCGGTCCCAAGTTCGCGGCGTTCTGGAAGAGCCTGCCGACGGATGGTCAGCGCGGCTGACCACGTATCGATGATCGCTCAACCCATCAACAAGTCGGTGACCGGGACTCTCAAGGTCGCTGCCGCCGAATCCTTCCCCGAAGACGCCGGCGATGTCGGCTTTCGCTTGAGCTTGACGACTGCGGCGATAATTACGGCCACTCCCACGAGCACGGCAACAATGGCCAGGGGCGACGCGGTCCGCCTCGGTTTGATGGCAGGTACCTTGCTCGAAAGTGCCTGTGCGATGTGAGTCGCCGCCGACGCGACGGATGCCGCCGCGTCGGAACCCAATTCGGCGGCCTTGCTCCCGAGTTCGACGGCTTGACCACCGAGGTCGCTCGCCACCTGGGCTGCGTCGTGAGCAAGTGAAGTGACGGTATTGGTCAGAGTCATGTGGCTGGTCCTTGATTGGTGAACTACCCCAACCCCGTACCCACACGGTGACGATCTCAACCGCGTCCGAACCCCGAGGTGTCGGCCCCGAGCGACACGCCGGCGGCTACTGCTGCCTCACGATACGCAGCGGCGAGGGAAGCGATCGTGTCATGGGCGTTGAGCCCGCTGGGGTTCGGCAGGACCCAGAGCTCGGCGCCGGCGATGCCGTCATCCTGGCGTCCCGCCAACGCGGCCCTGCGTTCGAACGCCACGCGGTACGCGGTGATGCCGAGCACAGCGACAACCTTCGGCTCGAGTCGTTCGACAAGCGCAACCAACCGCGCTCCTCCATCGCGCAACTCGTGGCTGGTCAACTCGTCGGCACGAGCCGACGCGGTCGGTACGAGGTTGGTGATACCGATGCCGGCGTCGAGCACCATCCGCCGTTCGGCCTCGGACATACCGTCTCGCGCATCGACGGGCGATACGACGATCCCGGCCTGATGGAGAGCCGGCCAGAAGCGATTCCCCGGTCGGGCAAAATGGGCGTTCACGGCTGCCGTCCACAGACCCGGGTTGATGCCGACGAAGAGCAGCCGCGTCCGCCCGCCGATGAGGTCGTCGACCGTTGCGCCGTTGAATCGCTCGAGTTCGCCACGACTGAAGCGGGCGGCTGACATCTACGCGGACTTCACGTCGGCGACGTACGGAGCGAGACCGAGGTCCACGCACCCGCCGAGC
>JAYTFI010000516.1:0-4867 GCA_043734485.1 Acidimicrobiales bacterium
GGACTTCTCGACAATTCACGTGAAGTGTATTGACATGAATTGTATATTCATGTCAGTGTGACTCACATGAAGGTGAGGCGAACGTACTCCTCGACGCTCAGAGCCGAGAAAGCCGCAGCCACGCGACAGCGAATCGTGGATGTTGCGCAGAGGCTGTTCGTCGATCCGTCCACGGAGTTCACGCTGGAGAGAGTCGCCGCGCAAAGCGACGTGAGCGTTCAGACAGTGCTCCGCGCGTTCGGAAGCAAGGAAGCCATGATCTTGGCCGCTATCGGAACATTCCGTCAGGCCGACGAGCCAAGGTTCGTGGGGCCCTCAGGCTCGATCGGCGCGATCGTCGGCCGGCTCTTCGATGACTACGAGGAGATCGGCGATCGCGTGATTCGCATGCTCGCAGAAGAATTTCGTATCCCAGGTTTCGCGGAAGCGACGGCGGTCGGGCGAGCGAAACATCGTGAGTGGGTCACTGCGGTTTTCGCCCAGCAGTTGGGCGCTCACCCTGCCCGGAACCGCAAGCTCGTGCTGACTGCAGTGCTGGCAGCCACCGATGTCTACGTCTGGAAGCTCCTGAGGCGTGACCTGAAACTCGACCGCAAGACATCCCAATCAATCGTCGAGCACCTCGTCAGCGGCGCTCTCTTCGACAAGGAGTGACAAGCGCAATGGCACGAATCATGTGGGCATGTTGGGACGGTGGCGGCAACCTGACGCCGAGCCTCGGGATCGCTCATGTCCTGGAAAGCCGAGGACACCAGATCCACTTCTTCGGACGACCCGACATGGTGCAGCGCGTCGAAGCCGCGGGGTTTGCGGCCACCGCGCTCACCCACGCGCGGACCGACCTCGACCGGTACTCGTTCCACCCGCTCGCAACGGTATTCGGGTTCACCAGCTCACCGGCGGTCGGAGAGGAACTCGTCGATGTCGTGTACCGGTGGAACCCCGACGTCGTCGTCATCGACGCGATGTTCAGCAGCGCATTGAACGTCGCTCCGCGGTTCGAACGACCGACCGTGGTCATGCTGCACACGTTCTTCCACCACCTCGTTGGCATGTGGCAGGGCAACTTCGCGATGCAAAGTGACTCGCGCCAACGAGCCGGCTTCGACGCGTTACCGGACCTCGACACGCTTTGGGGCGAACGCGACGTGTTCCACGTAAACGCCCTCCGAGCATTTGACGGCGAACCCATTCGTTCGTCGTGGCCCGTGGTTCATGGCGCCCCGGTAGTGACCGCAGAACGCCGAGCGGTGCCGGTGGAGCTTCCGTGGGGCATCGGCGATCCAACGCCCATTGCACTGCTCAGCTTCAGCACCGTCCCCGAACAGCGCAACGCCGACATGTTGCAGCGGGCACTTGATGCTCTGGAGCCGTTACCTGTCCACGTCGTCGCCACCACCGGCGGCATCGTTGATCCGGCCGACCTGGTGCCCCCGTCGAACGCCCATCTTGTGCCCTTCGCTGATCACGACGACCTGATGAAACGAGCGTCGTTCGTCGTAGGCCATGGTGGTCATGGCACCACCATGCGAGCTTTCCTTCATGGTCTCCCGATGGTTGGCATCCCATCCAAGGGAGCTGATCAGATCCCCATCACACAGCTCATTGAGCAGTGGGGAGCTGGGCGAGCGCTCCCGATGGACGCCAACGTCCACCAGATCCGTGCTGCTGCACAAGAGATTCTGAACGATGCACGCTTTGGCTGCGAGGCCAAGCAGCGTTCAGCCGCTTTCGCCGGGCTCGACGGCGCAGCGATGGCCGCCGACTCAGTAGAAGCTGTGATCCCGGTCAACATCTGACAACCCAACACCTGACCACGCGGGCAGCGACGATGCGAGTCGAGGACGACGGCACTGCATCTCGACCCCCGGGCCCGCTCGGTAGCAGGCGCGGTCAGGTGCACACATCCGGCGGTGCCGGGCGGTATCGATGTGATCCGCCCGGCTCTGGGATTGGGGTCATGCGGCGCGTGACGCTCCGGCGACGAATGCGGCGACGATGTACGTGGCGTGTCGGTCCAGCGACTGCCGAGCTCGGTCGTAGCGCATGGTGATTCGAGGGTGCGGGATTCGACATCAACTTTGGGTCGTCGGACGTTCGCGGCGGGATTGCGTTCGAGGATGCCTTCGACGTGGCAGTAGCGGTAGAAGCTCCCGAGCGGGGACAGGCGTTCGGGCGACGGTTGAGCGCATACGGCCGTCGGCTTCCATGTTGCGACCGAAGATCTCGAGATGGGCTCGACGCACGTCGAGCAGACGTAGGTCGTTGTTGGTGCGCCACTCGGCGAAGAGACGAAGGTCAGTCGTGTAGCTGACGAGGGTGTTGCCGGTGTAACCGGCCAAGAACCCAGCGATCGCTGCGCGTTCGTTGAAGTTGAGCGGGTCGTCGATCGCGACGAGCTCGGCGGAAATGACTGTTGCGGCCACGGTGGCACCGCGATGCGCCGTTGCCCTCCTGACGATGTAGGTCATACTTATGACTATGTCGGAAACCCGTTCCCTCGCCAACGTCAAGGCCCACCTGTCAGAACTCGTCGCTCAGGTCGGAGCTCAGCACGACCGGGTCACGGTCACCGTGCACGGGCGGCCCACCGCCGTGTTGGTCGCGGTCGATGATCTCGAAAGCCTCGAGGAAACGATCGCCGTGCTCTCGGACAACGACGTGCTCCGTGCGCTCGCCGATGCCGACGCCGAACTCGCCGCCGGCAACGCCGAGAGCGAGGCCAGCCTGCGCGCGGCGATGAGCGCACGACGTCGGTGACCGATGCGCGCTACCCGCTGATCGTTGCCCCATCGGCTCGACGACGACTGTCCGAACAACTGCCCGAGGCAATCGCGTTCGCAGCGTTCGAGTTCATCGTCGGAGCGTTGCTCGACAACCCCCACCGGGTGGGAAAGCGACTTCGCCCTCCGTTGGCCGACCGCTACAGCGCCCGCCGAGGAACGTATCGGGTCCTCTATCGAATCGATGAGCAGCTTCGAAACGTCACCGTTGTCGGCGTCTTCGCACGAGCGGACGCGTACCGAGCGCGTTGAGGCGCCCCAACTGGCGCCTCCTGGGCCGCGCTGCTCCGGCCGTTATCGGGTGGGCTCCGGCGAGGACCTCGGCACGTAGGGCGAGCGGCGATACTGAGCGTCAGTAGGCGAGCGGCATAGGAACCGGAACAACGAACAAGGACCGGGTTGTGTTGTTAGATTGAAGTCGTGGTGGACGACCAGGCAAAGTGGCAATCGGTGTCGAAAGGTCCAAAGGATCTCAATCATCAGTTTGTGTCGTCGTTGCCGGATCATGGTCCCGTTGTGATGGTCAACCTGGTTCGATTCCGCGAGCGGTCGCTTGACGGAAACGGCAGCGGATGGGATGCATACTCCCGCTACAGCAAGGCGGACATGCCATTGCTCAAGCGGGAGGGCGGAACCATCTTGTGGGCCGGCCACGTCGAGGGTGCAGCACTTGGAGACCTCGGCAACGGCCGTTGGGACTGGGTCGTCGTGGTTCTCTACCCATCGCGTGCGGCGTTCCTCTCGATGATGACGTCACCTGAGTACGCGCTCGCCAACGTCGATCGTGAGAACGCGATCGAGGATCACGTGATCCTGGCTGCCAAAGAGTCATATTCGAAATTCGGGATCTGAGCCGGCTCAGAACGCGGGGGCGCCGCAACTTGCGGTCGACGATCCGTTGCTCGCGACAGCACTCTGCCACCGAGCCCGCTCTCCGCGGGCTGACTGCGTCGCGACACAGGGCCACCTCCGCTACCGCGTTCAGTAACGACGCCGCGCAGCCTCCACGCACTGCCCCGCTACCGCAGGCCCGGGGGCGCACACTTCGCTCGGGCCGATGGCCACTGCGGCCCCGCACATTCCCGGCGGGGGCGGGCGGCGACGACCACAGTGCAAGCCCGATTGGGTCGGATTCGGATTCGTTCGCGTCCGCTCTTGGTCGACCCAGCCGCCGAGCTGCCCGACGAGGGTGGTGGGAGCGGCCACGAGGGAGCCTGGACGCATGCGTTTGCCGAGGGCCAGCGCCGTAGCGACATCGTTGTCGACTTCTTCGTGCCGGGCCTGGCACCGGATTGCCAGTCTGCGGCGGGGGAGTCGTACTGCCGTTTGTACGCGCTTCTGTATGACGAAGACGTTTCGGTGATGGTGGGCCGTCAGGAGCGTCTCGACGAGCGGGCCGGTTCGCGATTGGCTAGGACGGTTTCTGCGTCCGATCTCGGGTCCGTTCGATCTCGGGTCCGTTCGATCTCGGTCTGCTTGCACTGTTGCGGGTGCGGCTCCCGATCGTCGTGACCGTTGGGGACCGTGAGTACTGGGTCGTGGAGGTCGACGGTGTGCTGCATGCTCATGCGACGGTGTGCCCTCATAGTCTGGGGCCGCTCGGCGCGGTCGACGTCCGTGTGGGTGTGATCGAGTGTCCGTGGCATGGGTACCGCTTCGATGTTCGGACCGGCGCGAACCTTGATGGCCATGGATGCCGGCTTTCGTCGGCGCCGAGGGTGCACGTTGATCCGGACAGCACCGTCGTGACGATTGGATGATGCTGGCGTTGTCGTCGTGGCGGCGACACCCTGAAGTTTCGGGGCCGTAATGCAGAGCCGTCTTTCTTCTGCGACGCTCTTCGGCGACCTTCAAGAGGGCGCCTGACTGTTGCGGAGGTCGCCGCTCGGCGCGGCGAGACGAAGGACTACGTCTATGGGCGGATGCGCCGGTTGGGGCTGAAGCTGAACCGGCGTCGTTCTGTGGACTGGACCGGACTCGCCGAGCAGTTGCAGCACCGGCGGCCTCGGGAGATCGCAGCCGAGCGTGCCGTGTCGTGTACTGGGCCGCGCAGCAGCGCGGGATCCGTCACCTCATTGGGCCGG
>JAYTFI010000517.1:0-6771 GCA_043734485.1 Acidimicrobiales bacterium
TTGGACGCACCCGATCCGGCGAGACGGACACTGGCAAAGTCTTCGCGGCGAGCTTCCTGCGCCGGCAGCGCGGCCCACGACGCGAACATCGGAGGGACGCCGGCGACGAGGGTCACGTGCCGCTCGCGGATCGTCTCCAATGCCGAAGCGGGATCGAATCGCTGCACCAGCACGATTGTCGCCCCGGCGTACAGCACCAGGCCGAGCGAGGCGTTCAGGCCGTAGATGTGGAAGATCGGCAACGCGCCGAGCGCGATATCGGTCGCCAGGACAGCGCCGGACTTGGCCTCCTGCACCTGCCGGAGGTTGGCGAGCAGGTTGCCGTGGGTGAGCATGGCCGCCTTCGGTGAACCCGCGGTGCCGCTCGTGAACATCAGGGCGGCGAGATCGTCGGGTGCGCGCTCGACGACGGGCACCGGATCGCTCACGAGCAGATCCTCGATCGACAACGCGTCGGGCAGCGACACACCCTCGGGAACGAGCACGTGGGTGATACCGGCGGCGGCGCGATCGACGGCGGCAAAGGCGGCCTGGCCGGTAGGCCCGACGAACACGACAGAAGCCTGCGCAGCCCCGAGCTCACGGGCAATCTCGGCCGTCGGGCTCTGTGGGTTCAGCGGGACAGCGACCGCGCCGACGCCGAGTACGGCGAGGTACGACGCGACGAAATACCAGTTCGACGCCATCAACAGCGCAACCCGATCGCCGGGCTGCACGCCGAGCCCCGAAAGGCCGCCCCGGAGGCCGGCCACCTGCTGACGGAGGTCGCCGTAGGTCGTCGACTCGCCAGCGCTGACGATGGCGACTGCCTCGGCCGGGTGTGGATCGATGATCGACGCGAGGTTGGTCAGGCCGATCGCGGTCATAGGGTCGCGAATGTACGGGTGAACGACACCGTCGTGACGAGTGCGGCAGTGGTGTCGGCCGTGTCCGACGAAAACACCACGAATTGCACGATCGCGGCGCCGAACAGGGCGAGGAGCAGCAGGGCCAGCACGATGGTGGTGGCGGGCCTCATGGGACCCATCCTGGCACGGACGACCGGTTACGCCTCTGGTCCTCAGCGGTCATGCCGACGGGGCTTCGATGCGGACCGCGGCGCCGGTGCCGAGGCCGAGCTCAGCCGAGGCCGACCGGCGGTCGAGGGCCACTGACACGAGCCCGTACGAGTCGACGACGAGGCCGATCGAACCGGTGCGGATGTCGGCGTAGGTCGCCGCCCGATGCGCCGTGCGGGCGTTGGTGCCGAAGCCGATCGTGACGACGTCGCCGAGGTCGTCGATCTCGCTCGGGTCGACGTTGAGCTGCGCGTTGCCGAACCGATCGACCCACAGCACCTCACCGTGGATCACGCCGTCCTCGACACGAGTCAGCGGGAGCATGCCGGGCGTCAGGCCGGCGGGGTCGATCGGGTCGCCGAAGTCGTCGAAGGGCACGCCCGCGCACAGCCGCGCCGCGACCGGGGCGAAGATGTCTCGGCCCGCGAACGTCGGGCCGGGAGCGGCGAGGTGGTGCTCGGCGTTGTTGAGCAGAACGGCCCGGCGGGCGCCGCCGAGCATGGCCACGGCCGGTGCGAGAAGACCGTTGTCGGGGCCCACGAAGATGGCCTCGCCCCGCTCCCCCGCCTCGACGGCAATTGCCTTGCGAGACGTGCCGACACCCGGATCGACGACCGCGAGCACGACTCCGTCGGCGAGGTACTGGACGCTGCGTACGAGCGCCAGCGAGCCGGCCCGGATGTCGTGCGCTGGGATGTCGTGGGTGATGTCGATGACGATGACGGCCGGAGCGAGCTGGCGGATGACGGACTTGCAGACGCCGACGAACTCGTCGGCGAGGCCGTAGTCGGTGAGGAAGGAGATGGTGTCCATGCGGGGCGGCCGGCTCAGGCCAGCTCGGCGGAACGCCGGGCGGCGACGACGACCGCGTCGATGACCGCGGCGCGGACACCGCCCGACTCGAGCGCACGCAGGCCCGCCGCCGTGGTCCCGCCGGGCGATGTGACGTTGGCCCGCAGCCTGGCCGGATCTTCCGGCGACGCGACGAGCAACGCGCCTGCGCCTTTGATCGTCTGGGCCGCGAGCGCCGCGGCGACGGAGCGGGGAAGGCCCAGCAGCACGCCGGCGTCGATCATGGCCTCGGCAACGAGGAACACGTAAGCCGGACCCGACCCGGAAAGGCCGGTGACAGCGTCGAGCAGCTTCTCGTCGACGCGCTCGACGATCCCGACTGCGCCGAGGATGCCCTCGGCCCAGGAAAGATCGGCCTCCGTGGCGGACGATCCGGCGGCGATGGCGGATGCACCGAACCCTACAAGGGCAGGCGTGTTTGGCATCGAGCGCACGACCGGCAGGGCCCGATCCGGCGAGCCTTCTCGGAGCGCACTTTCGATCTTCGAGATTTGTACCCCGGCGGCGATCGACAGCACCCGGTGCACGAGCGGTGCGAGCTCGCGGCAGACATCGGCGACGTGCTGGGGTTTGACGGCGACAAGCGCGCCGTCGGCCTGACACGAACCGTCGATCCGCTCGGCAACCGTGAGCCTGGGGAAGGCCGCAACGAGGTCGGCACGCCGGACCGCCGCCGGTTCGACGACGACGATCTCGGCAGGCTCCGCCCATCCGGCGGAGAGGAGGCCGCCGACGAGTGCCTCGCCCATCTTGCCGCCGCCGACGACGAGGAGCTTCACGGACGGGGTCGGGCTCGACACGGCGGGCAGGCTACTGGCCGGATCTCGGCTGGAAAGCCAGAAGCCCGGAGGCAGCACCAGCGGATTCGCACTTCCCCGAACGAATCAGCCAGCAGACACCACCGGGCTTCCAGTGGATGACACCGTAACGGGGCGTTGCACAGCGTGCAAGGGGCCAGGCGCGCTTTGTTGAACTCCGGTTCACCCTCCGGTCTACAAGGCCTGCACGGCGGGTTCAGTCGGGCTGGCGGGGCCTGAACTTGGACGCGTACCCGATCGACATCGCGGTCCGGAAGCACTCCTCGCTATAGGCGTACGCCGAGCCGAGGACGCGGTCGAGCTCGTGGGGCCCGACGCCGTCGGCGAACGCACTGAAGGGGAGTTGTCCGACGAGGTACACCGCGTCCTCGACCCCGACTGCGAACCGCATGCCGTACAGGCGCAGGTTCGCCCGCAGCAGGTACTCGAAACAGGCCGCGACGTTCTCCTCGGGCGCAGGCATGAAGTACGTCTCGTAGTGGAGCGTCTGTTCCCGCACCGTGATCCAGACCGTCGTGACGAGCTTCTCCTCGCCCCGCACCCGCACGTACCAGCGGTCGAGGTCGGCGTCGCGCTCGACGTTCGTGACGATCGGGTTGTCGTTCGCGACGGTTGCGGCCCATGCCGCCACAAGCTCGACGATGCGCCCCCGTTCAGCCGTATCGGGTGTCGCGGTCATGCCCGCAAGCTAGCGGTCCGTCATCAGCGGACCCCGCGCAAGCGGACTCAGGCACAGGTGACGAGCGAGCGCATCGCAAGGTCGGCATAGAGCCGCCGTAACCTTGCCGCGGTGTAGCTCCACGCGTAGCGAAGCGACCGATCGGCCGCAGCGACCTCCATGCGGACGGCGAGAGCCGGATCATCGAGGATGCGGTCGATGTACGAAGCCCACAGCACCGGATCACGCGCATCGACGAGGAACCCGGTCGAGCCGTGGTCGATGATCGTCTGGAGCCCCCCGACGTTCGACGCGATGACCGGCGTCCCGCACGCACCCGCTTCGAGGGCGACGAGCCCGAACGACTCCGAGCGGCTCGGCACGAGGCACACGTCGGCAGCGCGGTAGTACGTGCTGAGCAGATGGTGCGGCTGCGGATCGACGAAGCGAACACGGTCGCCGAGGCCGAGATCGGCGGCGAGCTTGTGGATCCGGTCGACCTCCGCCGCGCCGTCGACACCGCTCGGACCGCCCACGACGAGCAGCTCCGCGTCGCGATGACGAGAGGCGGCAAGGCTGCGGATCGCGAGCTCTGTCCCCTTCAGGGGCTGGATACGGCCCACGTAGAGCAATACCGGCGAAGCGGCGAGACCAAGTGCGCGGCGCGCACCGGCGGCGCTGCCCGGCGAGAAGAACGCATGGTCGACACCGAGCGGCACCTCTTCGATTCGATCGCGGTGCGCGCCGTAGTAATGGACGAGCTCGTCGGCCTCGATGCTCGTGTTGGCGAGGACCATGTCGCTGCAGCCGATGGCGGCCGCCTCGGCGCGGGCCCGCTCCTCGGAATCGAGGTCGCTCGCCTCGTTCTTCACCCGGGCAAGGGTGTGGAATGTGGTGACAAGCGGGAGATCCAGCGCGTGCTTGATCTCGTGTCCGGCGACGGCCGACAGCCAGTAGTTCGCATGCAGCAGGTCGGCTTTGATGCCGGTGGCGGTCATGTGCTGCATGACCGCCATGGCGAACTGGTGGGCCAGTTCGGGCAGCGCCTCCTTCGGAAGCGGAGCGACCGGACCAGCCTCGACGTGGTGGACCCGGAAACCCGGTTCGACGTTGACGGTGGCGGGCAGCCCCCGACGGTCGGAGCGGGTGTAGACGTCGCACACGACTCCGGCCCGGGCCAGCGCCGTCGCCAGTTCACGCACGTAGACGTTCATGCCGCCGCCGTCGCCGGTGCCGGGCTGTGCGAGCGGAGACGTGTGCATCGAGAGGACGACAACGTTCATGCAGGCGGTCCGAACCGCGCGCAACGCCTGGTTGTTCCAGGCGTCACCGGACACTCACTTCGCATCCGCCGGTCCGGGAGCGGTCGTCGATGCCTTGTTCTCGGCCTGGAACGACCGCAACACCTGCACCAGCGCCCGCTTCTGGGCTTCGGTGAGGGTGGGTTCGTCCCAGATCGCTCCTGCGAGGTCCTGGGTGTCGGGACGCTCGTCGAGGATGCCGGCCTGCACGTAGAGGCTCTCGGCGGAGATGCGCAGCGCCCGGGCGAGCTGTTGGAGGATCTCGGCCGACGGCTTGCGCAGGCCGCGCTCGATCTGGCTCAGATACGGGTTGGAGATCTCCGCCATGTCGCTGAGCTTGCGAAGCGACAGTCGCGCCACGCGGCGCTGCTCGCGGATGAACTCACCGAGCGACCGGGCGCGGTCAATCGCGCTGGCCGGCGCGTCTGCGTGCAACGGTTCCTGATCCTGCGGCGGGCCGGTTCCGGGACCGAGCCGGCCGGTGGTCACTTCAGAAGGCCCTCGACAGTGGCCTGGCCGGTCTTGTAACGGTGCACGAGCTCGTTCTGGAGCAGATCGAGGATGTCGTGGAGACGGCGGCGTTCCTCGCTGACTGTGCGCTCGAGCGCGGCCAGGTTGTCGGCCATCGTATTCAGCTCGGCCTCGGACAGTTCGGGCGCCGACTCGACGTCGCAGCGTCCGCAGGCCAGCTCGACACGGGCCTCGGCCCACGCCTCCTGGTCGTCACCCGGGTCGACGCTCACGAGGCGGCCGACGGCGCCGCGTCGATCGGTCTGTTCGGAGAGGATCGAGGGCAGCTTTTCGATCAGCGAGACCAGATCACCCTCGTCGCCGTCGGCCCGGCTGCGCAGTTCGAGACCGATGATGTCGATGCGGGTCTGCACCAGACGACGCAGATACGACGCCGCATCCTCGAGCCGCTGGCACTCGGCTCGGCGGGAACGGATCGCGTCGATCGGCCATTCGACGAGACCCTGGAGATACTCAGGGGTCAGCACGCGATCCAGTTGCCGGTTGGCCATGACCGGCAGGCTACCCGCACCGGGGCCGATCGGCACCTCAACCGCCGGAGACAGGTGGGAGGAGCGCCACCTCGTCCGTGCTCGCAACGAGCGTCGACCTATCGGCCGGGTCGCCGTTCACCCAGACCTTGCAGTGGGGGAGGATCCGTTCGAGCGGGGCACCGAATCGGACCAGGGCAGCGTCGAGCACGGCGCCGACGCAGTCGCCGTCCACCTCCGCCGCCTTCGTCCCCGTGGCCTCGCGGGCCTGGGCGAAGAAGAGAAGGGTAGCCACGTTCGGCACGCTACCGTCCGCTTCGCACGTCGTTGCCAGGACACCTCGGCAGTACCGAATGTCGCCATGGTCAAGGCACTCGCTGTTCGTGACCGTCGTAGGGCGTGGTTCACTCTCGGAATGACGCAGGCAACCATTGCGCCCACGCTCCGCCACGGCGTGCTCGCCGTCCGCCACGGGCTCACCCAGTGGAATGCCAACAACCGCTGGCAGGGCTGGGCGGACGTGCCGCTGTCCGACGTGGGTGTGGGGCAGGCCGCGCAGGCCGCCATCGCGCTGGCCGTGCTCGTCGGTTCACGCGCCCCGGTGCAGGTCGTTGCGTCCGACCTGCAACGGGCTCGCCAGACCGCGGAACGGCTCGCGGCGGCCCTCGGGGTCGATCATGTCGAGGTTCGGGGCGACCTTCGCGAGCGCGACGTCGGCGACTGGTCCGGCCTCACCACCGACGAGATCGAGAGCCGATGGCCCGGCTGGCTCGACCGCTGGAGGACCGGCGAGCTGCAGACGACACCAGCTGGAGAGCACGAAGACGTGCTCCGGACGCGCATCACCGGTGCCCTCGAAGAGCTGACCCGCAAAGCCGCCGCAGAGAATTCGATCGTCGTGGCGGTCACCCACGGCGGTGTGATCCGCACCCTCGACCGCCTCTACGGCGCCGTCCCCCAGCCCGTGGCCAACGTGTCGGGTCGATGGTTCCACTGGTCGGACGAGGCCGTTTCGCTCGGGGATCTCGTCGAGCTCCTCCCAGCCGAGGACCGTTCTTCCTTGAAGGGCACGTCCCTATGAAC
>JAYTFI010000518.1:0-1705 GCA_043734485.1 Acidimicrobiales bacterium
GTGGTCGTCGGTGCTGTGGTCGGCACCACCGTGGTCACCGCCGGCTCGGGCTCCACGAAGAAGTCCGAGTCCGCAGCCGGACCTACCAGACGGGCCCGCACGATGAGGCGCCTCGCCGCGCTGTACTTCGGGTCGCACGTGGTGAGGGTGAGCACGTTCTGGCCCGGAGTGGGCGCCAGCACCGTCGTGTCCTTCGGGCTCACCTTCCATGTGCGCTCGACCTCGTAGCGGAAGCTGCCCTGGAGCGTCTGTACGAAGATTGGGTCGCCGTTGCGGAGTAGGTCGAGGTTGAAGCACGGCGCTCCGTACGTGGTGCGATGGCAGGCGATCGCGGCGTTGCCGGGCTGACCGGGGAACGGCGTCGACGCGTAGTGGCCCGGTCCGGCCTTCAGGCTCTCCTTGTCCGAGCCTTCGACGACGACCTTGCGGACGTTGATGCGGGGCACGACCAACAGCCCGAGCGTCTTGCCGGCAGCGGGCTTCTGCATCTGCGAGCGGCCGGCGCGTACCCGGGGCAGCGTCGACGACGTTGCCACCGGTGCAGTCGACGACGGCACAATCGTCGCCGGGGCCAGGGGGTCCTGGGCCGCGATCGTCACCGTCACGATCGGCTCGGTGACATCCGGCACCGCGACCGTGCTCGGATCGGGGTCGAAGGCCGGGTCGTCCGGGGAGGACGTGCCGTCGCCGGCAAGCGGCGTGACGCCGATCTCGGCCAGCTGCGCCTCGAACGTGGTGAGACCTCTTCGCTGATCACGAGCCTCTGCGATACCCGTTCCCCAGAGTTGATACGCCACGAAAAGCAACAGGAGCACACCGGTGGTGATGAGCGTCCGGCCCAGTCCGGCGAGGAGGCGACGCGGCGACATCACCCAACCGTATCGAGCACCGGAACCCGCCCCTTGAGGCTCGAGGTCGACCGCATACAAGGCCACGCGACCACGGGATCGCACCGGCCACCAGACCGGTAGCCTTTCTGGCCGAGTGGAGCGTTGGAACCCGATCGTGAACGAATGACCGAAGCCTCGGCAGCACCAACGGTCGAGCTACGAGACGTGGTCGCCATGCTCGGCGCCTTCCCCGCCCTCAGTGGCCTCGACCTGCGCTGCGACGCGAACGAGATTGTGCTGGTACGCGGCCCCAACGGCGCCGGCAAGACCACCCTGCTGAAGGTCTGTGCCGGTCTGCTCGGCATCCGATCCGGCACCGCCTGCGTGCTCGGCCTCGACCTGGGCACCAAGCGACGCGACGTCCGCCGCGAGGTCGGGTTCCTCGGCCACGCCGGCTTCCTGTACGACGACCTCAGCGTCGAGGACAACATCCGCTTCTCCGTCCGCGCCCACGGCGGCGATCCGGCCGACGTACCCGCCGTGCTCGCCCGCCTCGGTCTGGACGGGCGCCTCGCCCGGCTCTCGGTCGCGTCATGCTCGGCAGGGCAGCGCCGCAGGACGTCCCTCGCCCTCGTCCTCGCCCGCCGGCCGCGGCTGTGGCTGCTCGACGAACCCCATGCCAACCTCGACCGCGACACCCGCGACCTCCTCGACGACATCGTGCGAGAGGCTGCCGCGGGCGGAGCGACGATGCTCGTGGCGTCCCACGACGACGACCGGGCCGGCGCCCTCGCCACCCGCCTCGTCACCGTCGCGGGTGGGCATGTCGTCGACGACGTTCCCGCCGCAGGAAACGCCCGGATTACGGACCGAAG
>JAYTFI010000519.1:0-11140 GCA_043734485.1 Acidimicrobiales bacterium
TCACCCTCGAAGACATCCACGCCGCCGACCTCATCTTCGTTGTCGGCCAGAACCCGGGCACCAACCATCCCCGCATGCTCTCGGCGCTCGAGGAGGCGAAGAAGCACGGCGCCAAGATCATCGCCGTCAACCCGCTGCCCGAGGCCGGGTTGCTCGCGTTCAAGAATCCGCAAACGGCGATCGGCCTGCTGAAGGGCACCGCGCTTGCCGACCGCCACCTCGCCATCCGGGTGAATGGCGACCTTGCCCTGTTCCAGGCGCTCGGCAGCCTGCTGATCGAGGCCGAGGACAGGGCGCCCGGCACCGTGCTCGACCGCGCGTTCATCGCCGAGCACTGCGACGGCTTCGAGGCGCTGGCTGATCATCTGCGCGCACTGCATTGGGCTTCGGTACTCGAGGCGACCGGCCTGACGCGAGCCGAGATCGAAGCCGTGGCAGCCGACACGATGGCCTCGAAGCGCGTCATCGTGTGCTGGGCCATGGGGCTCACGCAGCACAAGAACTCCGTGGCCACGATCCGCGAAATCGTCAACTTCCTGCTGCTGCGGGGCAACATCGGCCGCTCCGGTGCCGGCGTCTGCCCCGTGCGCGGTCACAGCAACGTGCAGGGCGACCGGACGATGGGGATCTACGAGAAGCCCGACGCCGCCTTCCTCGACGCGCTCGACGCGTCCTTCGCCATCAGCTCGCCCCGCCACCACGGCGTCGATGTGGTCGAGACCATCAAGGGCATGCGGGACGGGGCCATTCAGGTCCTGTTCGCCATGGGCGGGAACTTCGCCTCGGCCACGCCGGACACGGGCGCCACATTCGCGGCCATGCGCAAGCTCCGACTCACCGTGCATGTGTCGACCAAGCTGAACCGTGCGCACGTCGTCACCGGAACGCAGGCGCTGATCCTTCCGTGCCTCGGCCGTACCGAGCTCGACCGCACTGGTGGGCACGAACAGCTCGTCACGGTTGAGGACTCGATGAGCGTGGTCCACACATCGCGTGGCTCGCTGCCGCCGGCCTCACCGCAGCTGCTGAGCGAGGTCGACATCGTGTGCCGCCTGGCGCGCGCCGTCCTCCCCTCGGATCACATCGCTTGGGAAGCGATGGCTGCGGACTACGACGTCATACGTGCACATATCGAATCGGTGGTGCCCGGGTTCGGCGACTTCAACGCCCGGGTGCGCCGCCCAGGAGGGTTCACGCTCCCCCATCCGCCCCGCGACGAACGGCGCTTCACCACGACGACGGGCAAAGCCCGATTCACCGCCAACACATTGGAGATACTGAAGGTGCCGGCCGGGCACCTGCTACTCCAGACGGTGCGATCCCACGACCAGTACAACACCACCATCTACGGCCTCGACGACCGCTACCGCGGCGTCAAGAACGGCCGCCGCGTGTTATTCGCGCACGCCGACGATCTCCGCGCGCTGGGGTTCGCCGACGGCGACATCGTCGACCTCGTGGGGCTGGCCGACGACGGCCTCGCCCGCCGAGCGCCGAAGTTCCGCCTGATCGCGTATCCCGCAGCGGTGGGCACGTGTGCGGCTTACTTCCCCGAGACGAACGTGCTCGTCCCCCTCGACAGCGTGGCCGACGGCAGCGGGACGCCGACGTCGAAGTCGGTCATCATCCGGCTCGAAAAGACGGCAGGCTGAGCGATGGCCGACCACCCCGAGGAGGAACAGCGGCGCTACGGCTTCCGCACCCGCGCCGTCCACGCCGGCGCACGTCCCGACCCCACCACCGGCGCCCGGGCCGTGCCGATCTATCAGACGAGCAGCTTCGTCTTCGAGAGCGTCGATGAGGCCGCGTCGCTGTTCGCGCTCCAGAGCTACGGGAACATCTACAGCCGCATCGCCAACCCGACGGTCGCCGCGTTCGAGGAACGGATGGCCAGCCTGGAGGGCGGGCTCGGCGCGGTGGCAACGTCAAGTGGCCAGGCCGCCGAGCTGCTCACCTTCGCCGCTCTGGCCGGGGCCGGTGACCACATCGTGTCCAGTGCGCGGCTCTACGGCGGAACCCGGACGCTGCTCGACACGACGCTGCGCCGCTTCGGCGTCGACACCTCATTCGTTGCCAGCGACGACCCCGCCGACTATGCCAAGGTCATAGGTCCGCATACGAAAGCGGTGTACGCCGAGGTGATCGCGAACCCGTCAGGTACCGTGGCAGATGTGGCCGGTCTGGCCGAGGTCGCCCACGCTCACGGTGTGCCACTTGTCGTCGATGCCACGCTCGCCACGCCGTACCTCTGCCGGCCGATCGAACACGGCGCCGACATCGTCGTCCACTCGGCCACCAAGTTCATCGGCGGGCACGGCACCTCGATCGGCGGTGTGATCGTCGAGTCCGGGCGGTTCCCGTGGGACAACGGCCGCTTCGCACGCATGACCGAGCCGGTCGCGTCCTACGGCGGGCTGAGCTGGTGGGGCAACTTCGGCGTGTACGGATTCCTCACTTCGCTGCGCATGGAGCAGCTGCGCGACATGGGCGCGTCGATGACGCCGTTCAACGCGTTCCTGTTCCTTCAGGGGTTGGAGACGCTCGCGCTGCGGATGGATGCCTGCGTCGCCAACGCCCGCGAGGTCGCGGCCTTTCTGGTGTCGCATCCTGCGGTCGCCTGGGTTTCCTACGCCGGACTGCCCGAGTCGCCATCGCACGATCGTGCCCTCCGCTATCTGCCGAAGGGCCCGGGCGCAGTGTTCTCGTTCGGCGTGCGCGGCGGCCGTGATGCGGGGCGGCGGCTCATCGAAGGCGTCGAGCTGTGCTCACACCTGGCCAACGTCGGCGACAGCCGCACGCTCGTCATCCACCCCGCCTCAACCACGCACGCGCAGCTCGACGAGGCATCCTTGACCGCCGCCGGCGTGAGCGTGGACCTCATTCGCATCTCGGTCGGGATCGAGGACGCCGAGGACATCTGCGCCGACCTCGATCGTGCGCTCGCGCTGGCCTGTCCCGACGTCGATTCCGGAGGACCCCGATGACCTGGAGGCCGCCCACCGATACCGAACGCCTCGCCCTACTTCGCGAGACCCGCAGCGTCGCGATCGTCGGCGCATCACCGAACCCGGCCCGCGCCTCGTACTTCGTGGCCACCTACCTGTTCGCGCAGACCGGCTACGAGGTCTGGTTCGTGAACCCGGCCGTCAGCGAGATCCTCGGACACCCGGTGTACCCGACCCTTGCGGACCTTCCCGTGGTGCCGGACATGGTCGACGTGTTCCGCCGGCCAGCCGACCTCCTCGGCGTGGCCGACGAGGCCATTGCCATTGGAGCGAAGTCGCTCTGGCTGCAGCTCGGCCTCGTCGACGACGAGGCGGCACGTCGAGCCGACGCCGCCGGCATGAAGGTCGTGATGGACCGCTGCCTGAAGATCGAGCACGCCCGCTTCAAGGGCGGGCTGCACTTGGCCGGCTTCGACACCGGGGTCATCAGCTCCCGCCGGCAGCCGGATATCCGGTAGCGCGGCGGACCGGCACGAGCGCGTGGCCGTGGAAGTTCTGCGTGACCATTCGCGCCTTGAGGTCGTGCCGATCCATCGCGCTTGCGTTCCCGCCGACCCGTAGGCAAAGTCGAACTAACGGCCCGAGTTGCGCTAGGAACATTGCCGACATCGTCCGGCCGGGTGGCCGGACACACCGTTCAGAAAGTCTCAGGGGCCACTCCCATGCGCGAAGCAGTCATCGTTTCTTATGCCCGTACCGGGCTGGCAAAGTCGGCCCGCGGCGGCTTCAACATCACCGCGCCGATGTCGATGGCAGCCCACGCCGTCAAACACGCGGTCGAGCGGGCCAAGGTCGAAGGCGCCGACGTCGAGGACATCTACATGGGCAACGTCGCCCATGGAAGCGGCAACATCGCCCGCCAGGCCGGCCTCCTCGCCGGTTTGCCCATCACCACGTCGGGTGCGACGGTGAACCGCTTCTGTTCGTCAGGCCTCAACACGATCGCCCTTGCCGCCAACACCATCACGCAGGACGGCGCCGACGTCATGGTCGCCGGCGGCGTCGAGTCGATCAGCATCTCGGGTGGCGGAGGCGGCGGTAGCGCGGCGATCGATCCCCGGCTGACCGAGGAGTACCCGGCGATCTGGATGCCGATGATCGAGACGGCAGACATCGTGGCCGAGCGTTACAAGGTCAGCCGTGAGTCGCAGGACATCTACTCGCTCGAGTCGCAGCGACGGATGGGCGAGGCCCAGCGCAACGGTCTGTTCGAAGACGAGATCGTCCCGATGAAGACGCAGATGAAGCTCGTCAACAAGGAGACGAAGGAAGAGACGATCGTCGACTACATCGTCGACCGTGACGAGTGCAACCGTCCCGAGACCACCATCGAGGGTCTGCAGAAGCTGCAGCCTGTCCGGGGCGCCGGCAACTACATCACCGCCGGAAATGCCAGCCAGCTATCCGACGGTGCCGCAGCCGTCGTGCTCATGGAGGCCAAGGAAGCCGAGCGCCGCGGCCTCGAGCCAATGGGTGCCTTCCGTGGGTGGGCCGTCGCCGGGTGCGCGCCGGATGAGATGGGGATCGGACCGGTCTTCGCCGTGCCGCGCCTGCTCGCCCGCCATGGTCTCACCGTCGACGACATCGACCTGTGGGAGCTGAACGAGGCGTTCGCCAGCCAATGTCTGTATGCCCGTGACACGCTCGGCATCGACCCGGAGAAGTACAACGTCAACGGCGGCTCGATCGCCATCGGCCACCCCTTCGGCATGACGGGCGCCCGGCTCACCGGCCACATCCTCCAGGAGGGCAAGCGCCGCAAGGCCAAGTGGGGCGTCATCACGATGTGCATCGGCGGCGGCATGGGTGGCGCAGGGCTCGTCGAGATCTACTGATCGTCCGGCGTTGAGCCGATCCGCCCGGTCGCGGTCATGGAGGTCCCCGTCTGACATGGATCCGCCCAAGTCAGCCACACGTTTTCACGCACCGGCGGGCAGCGTTGTCGGTGATTTGTTCCGGGCGGGATGCGTCGGCATCAGGTGGCGTAGGGTGATGGCATGTCCCATCGTCTGCAAGTCACCCTCGACGACGACCTGTATGAAGCCCTTCAAGTCGAGGCGCGCCAGACCGGCGCGTCGCTCGCTGAACTGGTACGCCGGTCGGTGAGCGATCGCCTCGGCGTGCAGAGCGTCGGTGACCGCTTGGCGATCTTGGACCGCACGGTTGGTGCCTGGAGCTCGAGTGGCGAAGCAGGGCATGAGTTCCAGCGACAGCAGCGGCGGGGCCTGACGGAGCGGGCCGCTGCGGTGACGTCATCGTCGCGGCCCGGCCGACGGCGCGTGTCATGAGTGAACCGGCGACGGGTGTTCACCGCGTCGTTCTTGACACGAACGTCGTGGTCGATGTCCTGCGTGGTAACCCGCGGGCAGCAGCGGTGCTCCGAGAGCGGATCGAGCGCGGCCAGGTGCTTCGGATGTCCGTGTTGACTCGATATGAGCTCGGCGCTGGCGCCCGCCCGAGTGAGCTTGACTCGCTCGCCGAGCACCTCACCCTCTACGACGACATCGATGTTGACACGAGCGTCGCTGATCGTGCCGCCGAGTTCGCCCGAACATTTCGACGTTCTCATGCTGCCATCGACGCGATCGACTATCTCATTGCGGCCACTGCGGAGCTCCATGCGGACGAGCTCCTGACCTTGAACGTGAAGCACTTCCCCATGCTCCCCGGCCTCCGGGCCCCGTACCGGGCGACCTTCTGATCTCGGTGCGTGTGAGCTTCAAGGGCAGGGTGTGGTTGGCGTCCACGAGCAATAGATCCGGGTGGGAAGGCGACAACCTTGGCTGTCAGAGGCGGGCCCCGCCGCCGTCAGATGCAGTGGCCCTAGCTGGACGACGTTCGAACCGCGAGCCTGACGACCAGTAGGTGACGAGCGAACTCGGTCAGCGGCACTCCCCGAAGTGTCACACCCATGCGCGACACTCCCGCCGTGGGAACTACGAAGCGGATTGTGTGCCTCGCCAACTCGCGAAAGCTCAATGGGCGTTGTGTCGCCGGTAGGGAACTGGTTGACGGCGCCCCGGCCGGCTGGATACGCCCCGTCAGCGATCGGGAGCATCAAGAGGTGTCCGAGTACGAACGCCAGTACAACGACGGTAGCGATCCACGGGTGCTCGACGTCCTCGACATCCCTCTTCTCAGCTGGAAACCGGGCACCTACCAGCAGGAGAACTGGCTCCTCGACTCGGAGTACTACTGGACGAAGGTGGGGACGATCAGCTGGGACGACCTCGGGTCATTCGCTACGACGGCGGGCGCCCTATGGGCCAACGGCCACCACACGTACCACGGGCGAAACGATGAGATCGCCGAGACCCGGGCAGATCTGCTGGACTCCTCGCTGACGCTCGTCCACGTGGGCGGGCTGCGGCTCAAGGTCTTCGCGCCCGGGAAGGCGTTCGGCAACAGCAAACGTAGGGTTCAGGCGGCCTTCGAACATGATGGCATGAAGTACCGCCTGTGGGTCACCGACCCCGTCTACGAGCGCACCTACCTCGCTCAGCCTGACGGCGACCATCGGCTGGGCGAGTGCTACCTGACGATTAGCCTCGGAGAGCCATACAACAACGCCTGCCATAAGCTTGTGGCAGCGATCATCGAACCGTCGGCGGCGCCCGGAGGAGCCACGCGATGACCGGTCAGCCTGAGATCCTCACGATCGGACACTCAACTCACGGCATTGACCAGTTCGTCGCGCTTCTTCAACAGCACGACGTGACCGCCGTCGCGGACGTGAGGTCGCAGCCTTTTAGTCGACGTGCGCCGCACTTCAACCAAGCCGCACTATCGGCAACCCTTCGTAGGCACGACATCCAGTACGTGTTCCTGGGTCGCGAACTCGGCGCCCGCTCGAACGACGCAGAGTGCTACATCAACGGACGGGTGCAGTACGAGCGACTTGCCGGCACCGACCAATTCAAAAAAGGGATCTTGCGGGTTCTGAATGGTGCGGAGAGCGAGCGAATTGCTCTGATGTGTGCCGAGAAGGATCCCCTCGATTGCCATCGGACCGTGTTAGTTGCACGACGGCTTCAAGATGAGGGCGCGCAGGTGACCCATATCCGCTTTGATGGCTCGATCGAAACCCACGACCAAACGATGGCCCGGCTCTTGCAACAACTCGGAATGCAATCGAGCCTGCTCAGCAGCAGGGAAGAACAGATCGACGAAGCCCTTGCGAAGCAAGAAGCTCGGATTGCCTACGTCGATGCCGATCTGCTCGCGCTGAGCGAAAGCGCTGTGTCGTGACGGTCTGCACTATCGGTTTCACGAAGAAGTCGGCGCACCGGTTCTTCGAGTTGATCAGGGAATCAGGCACACGGCGAGTCGTCGATGTTCGCCTCAACAACATCTCGCAGCTCGCCGGATTCGCCAAGCGTGACGATCTCGCATATTTCCTTCGAGCTATCTGCGACGTGGACTATCTCCACTTGCCCGATCTCGCGCCAACGCAGGACATGCTCGACGAGTACAAGAAGAGCCGCGGTTCGTGGGCGGCGTACGAGACGCGGTTCCTCGATCTAATGAGGGAACGTCGCGTCGAAGAGTCCGTGCGGCGCGAACAGATCGAAGGCGGGTGCTTGCTGTGCAGCGAACACGAGCCGCACCGCTGTCACCGTCGGCTCGTCGCCGAGTACCTGCAGCAACATTGGGGTCCGCTCAACATCACACACCTCCAGTAGCTGTCGATCACATCGCGATCGAATTTCTCGGCGAGAGGGCTCTTGAGCGAAGGCGCCCACCGCGGGCGACCGAAGGCAACGAGTAGGTTCCAGACGGACCTGAGGCTGCATGGCTGATCGACGAGGTCGGGTAGAAGGCGGGCCTGAAACGGTGCGGTGCGCCCGCTGCCTCCGCCGCCGCCATCAGATGCAGTGGGCGATGCAGGACTCGAACCTGCGACCCCCGCCGTGTGAACTCAATCGACTGGTCGCGAGCCCGTCAGTGATCTCGCCAAAATGTGCCTCTGACCTGCATCGATGATCGTCCGTCTGGTCCGTCGAGTTCGTTCGAGTCCGCCCAGTTCCGTCGGTTCCGCGCACCTGGCGCGCACCTGGATCGGTATCCTTTCGGCATGGCGTGGATCGTTCGCAAGACCCTGAAGAGTGGCAACGGCGTCTACCTCGTCCGTTACAGAACCGCCGACGGGAGCGCTCGGGCGAAGCAGTTCGATCGCAAACGCGACGCGGACGCGTTCCTGCACCAGGTTGAGGCCGAGAAAGTACGCGGGGAACTGATCGATCCGCGGCTTGGAAAGATCACGCTCGCGGATTGGGTGACGAGGTGGTTCCCGACCGTCACCTCGGTGAGGCCGACCACCCAATCGCGAAATGAGATCTGCCTCCGCCTGTACGTGCTGCCCCGCTTCGGCAAAGTCGCACTCGCGTCGCTCGACCGCACGTCGATGCGAGAGTGGATCACCGAACTCGACGCCGCAGGACTCGCGCCTGCGACGATCCACAAGACGGTGCAGATCCTCGCCAAAGCGTTGCGCGCCGCTCAAGAAGATCGGCTGGTAACGCACAACCCTGCAGAGCACCTGCCGTTGCCGAAGATCGAGCGCCAGGAGATGCGCTCGCTCACGCACGGCGAGGTGCAAACGCTCGCTGCGGCGATCGACCCCCGATATCGAGCCTTCATCCTTCTCGCTTCATACGGCGGCCTTCGTCTCGGCGAGATGCTGGCGCTCCGATGGAGTCGCGTGGACCTCGACAACCGCCGAGTACGCGTCGCCGAGACCCTCACCGACCTGAACGGCCACTTCGCGTTCGGACCGCCCAAGACCCGGGCCGCGATCCGAACCATCACCATTCCCCCATTCGTCTGCGAAGCACTCTCCGCGCATTCGCTGGGCCGGCGGATCGCCGATGAACTCGTGTTCCGCTCCCCCGAAGGCGCTCCCGTGCGAGCCTCGCTCTTCCGGCGACGGTTCTGGGTGCCGGCAATCAACGCTGCCGGGCTCGCGCCGCTACGCGTCCATGACCTCCGGCACACCGCGGTGTCGCTCTGGATCGCCGAAGGCGCGAACCCGAAACAAGTGGCCGTTCGAGCCGGGCACACGTCGGTTTCTGTCGTCTTCGACCGATACGGCCACCTCTACCCGCAACATGACGACGAGCTCATGATCGCCCTGGAAAGGGCTGGGGCCGCCTGATTTGGGAGGACGTAGTTGAGGTCAGCGCCCAGCGGCAGCGGCGAGGCAGGGCGGTCAGCCTGTCGCACGACTTCCCTCCAGCGGTTTGCGACCGAATGATGTCCGAGCACACACAGCACCAAGGTAACGCCGAGCCGCAGCCAAACTCATCCCGTCGTGGTGGGCTGCCAGCTGCATCCGGCCCTCATTTCCGAAGAGCCCACCGTTCCGAGGGCATTTGCATGGTGCCGTGGATCCATCACGGTCACTCCGCGAAACTCGAAGCAATTCGATGCCGATTTTCGTATTCGTTAAAGTCGAGGTCCTAGTCTTTCTCAAATTGTGCGCCAAAGTCAATAGAATGTTTTGCAAACGTCTGAAGTATCTCACAATGAGACTGTCGATTCCAAATCGCATACCGCACGTCAGGCTCTGTTTGATTCGCAAGCGTTGCTCAGCGACTCGTGTTTCTGTGTCCCGGTCCCGCCGGTGATGCGGATTCCGTCGATCGTCCCATTCGATGCCACACCTTCACCCAACCATGACTGCCGTCGCCGCGCGGTTCCAAATTTCATTGCGATCTTCTGTCCTAGGGCGGCCGCTAGAACATAGCCTATGATTACGACCACTATTATTGGCAACCAAGAAACAAGATAAAATCGAACGGGCTTATCCAGCCATCGGAGCACCAGACTCTCTTCAACAACGGCCGGCGACATTCGGCGAGCACCGCGAATACATTGCGAGTGGCAGAAACACAGGTACAACTACCGAAACGACCGCAAGCGCTCTTGCGCAAAGGAAACTCCTCGAGAGTCCTTAGCCTTAGTCAGTGTCCTCGTCACTCGCACATTTAGTCGCAGTTTTATGGCGCCGCAGCAACCAGTCCCACTGTTCACGCAGAAGCAGGGCTAGGCCGACGACAAAGATGACGATCGCTCCTATCCATTCGACGGTTCTCATCGGCCCCCTCGACATGGAATGTCGATGCCAGTCGCAGCTAAAGATAGAGCTGTCGAACTTTTGCTGATGCTAACCAGGATACTGCGGAAGCGAGGTCTTAGGATTCGTACATCTACTATCCGCGCGTTGGTGAGTGAGTGGGGGTAGCTTGTTGGGGTGGAGGTGAGCGAGGAGGGTCTGGGGGAGTTCTTCTCGGTGATGGGTGTGGTGTTGGATGAGCGGCAGCGGCGGTTGTTGGCGGGTGCGGCGGCTCGGATGTTGGGGCGGGGTGGGCCGACGTTGGTGGCGCGGCTGTCGGGTATGAGTCGTTCGACGGTGACGGATGGGGTGAAGGAGATTGATGCGGGTGTGGTGGTGTCGGGTCGGGTTCGGCGTGAGGGTGGTGGTCCGCCGAGGTTGATTGATCTGGATCCGAACCTGTTATCGGATCTTGATGACATGGTTGAGCCGGAGTCGCGTGGTGATCCGATGTCGCCGTTGAAGTCGACGCGGAAGTTGGCTGCTGCGTTGGTGGGGATGGGGCATCAGGTGTCGCATATGAGCGTGCATGGCTTGTTGCGTCAGATGGATTATCGGATGCATGCGACCGTGAAGACGGTCGAGGCGGCCCAGCATCCGGACCGCAGCGCCCAGTTCGAGCACATCAACGTGATGGCGAAGGAGTTCTTGGCGGCGGGCCTGCCGGTGGTGTCGGTTGACTGCAAGAAGAAGGAGTTGGTAGGCGACACGCCCGGGTACAAGAACGGCGGCCGGCAATGGCAGCCGAAAGGGAAGCCGGAGAAGGCCGGGACGCATGACTTCCCGGACCCGAATATGCCCAAGGCGATCCCCTGCGGCGTGTACGACGTCGGGACGAACGAGGGCTGGGTATCGGTCGGTGATGATCACGACACCGCAGCGTTCGCAGTCAACGCGATCCGCCGTTGGTGGGAGACGATGGCCTGGCTTCCAGCGTTGTTTGGGGTGGGTGGGCGTGGTTTTGGGTGGTGACCTGCGGTTTTGGGCGTGGCGGGGGGCGGGGTCGTGTATCTACGCGCCG
>JAYTFI010000520.1:0-5930 GCA_043734485.1 Acidimicrobiales bacterium
CTCAGCGGAGCCGCCTCACTGATCAGTCGCGACCCGCACTTCGTCGCCGACCACGACCCGCCCGACACCGGTTATCTGCCCCTTCACGCCGAGGTCGCCGCCGTGGTGACGGGCAAGCGTGCGCAGGATCTCCTTGTCGGCGAGCGTCCCGGCCACCGCACGGGTGGTGAGCACGCAACGGTCGCAGCGCTTCACGACGTCGACCCGCATGCCTGACACATCAAGCGACGAGCCCACCCACTCGTCATCGACGAATCCGGCGCCGGCGCCGCGGCCCGACTCGATCAGGACGTTGGGGCGGAATCGCTCCGCGATCCACGGCCCCGCCGGATGCAAAGCCCGCGCCGCCGTGAGGCTCGCATCACTCAGGAGGTGCATCACTGCGCCATCGAAGAACAGGCCCGGTTGGGTCGCGAACTCGAACACTTTCGACGGATCGTCGAGATCGATCTCGATCTCGACCTTCGAGCGCCGGCCCGGCGATGGACGGTCGAGGAATACCGCTAGATCCAGCCATACCGACAATAGATCGTTCACATCAGCGTCGTCGCTGCGCAGGAACTGGCCATCGGGGAGCGCGATGGTCACTTCGCCGTCGTCACCATAGGTCGCCCTCGCGCCGAGCAGCGCCGGGACGCGCTTCGCCGACAGCAGATGGCCGCTGGCCACATCGACGACGCCGAACGTGCGGTCGCCGAGGAAGCCGAACTCACCGGCTTCGACCGACGCAAGCACCTCACCGGCCATGGACTTCACCGGGTAGCGCCACAGGCCGATGATGCGCCCGACCGATTCTCCTGCTCTGACTGGCATGGGGGTCGACGGTAGTGGGCCGCGACCAGTGGGGTTCGCACGGCCCGTTGTCAGGCGAGGAACTGCACCTCAACGCCAACGGTCGCATACGTGGACATCGCCCGTCGATCAAGGCTGACGAGCTCGAGGCCATGCTGCCGGGCTGTCGCAGCGACGACCGCGTCGTAGACGACGCCGCCCCCGATCCCAGCGACCGACAGCGAAGCGAGCAGCTCGCGCAGCCGCGCCGGTGCGAGCGTCACCGGTCGTCGGGGGAACGCGTGGGCCAGCGCGGCCCAGGCCACTTCAGTACTGATCCGCCTGGGTGCGGGGAGGCGGGTGAGCACCGAATACGCCTCGACGAGCACATGGCCGATCGCCATCGGCCGACCACCCAGGAACGCCCGGGCCGCTTCGTGATCCGGATGCCAGGACGCCAAGCCGGCAACGACGACGGACGTATCAGGAGCCGTCGCCACACCCGACACCGTCACCGCCGCAGATCCTCCATCAGCGAACGCACCTGATCACGGGTGAGCACAGGCACCGGCTCGGTGGGCACGATCACGAAGACCCCGTTCACCTCGACGAGCTCCGCCTGTACTTCCTGCGGCTCGATCTCGAGTCGCCCGTCACGCACCTGCGCCCGCAAAGGTTGGCCGGGTTCGACGGCCAGCTCGGCGCGCAATGCCTTCGGTACGACAATCCGCCCTGCCCGATCCATGGTGATCGTGTGGGTGAGTGACATGGCAGAAATCTACCATCGGCTGCGGCTGTCGATCGTCTGCTCAGAGGAAGCGTGACACCGTGTAGATCACGAGCCCCGCCAGGCCGCCTACGACGGTGCCGTTGATCCGGATGAACTGCAGGTCGCGGCCGATCTGGTTCTCGATCCGCTCCACGGTCTCGTCCGTGTCCCACCGCTCGACCGTGGACGTGATGATCCCCGCCACCTCGTGGCCGTAAGCCTCGACGACCGAGCCGACGACCCGCTCGGTCCATCCGTCGACCTTGGTAGCGAGCGCCGCATCGCCGACAAGCCGGGCGCCGGCGTCGAGGACGGCACGCTCGACCCGCTGGCGCAGCTCACTGGCCGGGTCTGTGCTCTGGGCCACGATCTCCGACTTCACCTGCGTCCACGCGCCGGCTATCCACGGCTTCACCGACGGATGGTTGAGGAGCTCCTCCTTGAGCTGCTCGCCCCGGGCGATCAACCCAGCGTCGGTCTGTAACCGGTCGATGGCCGCCGAGATCTGCGTGTCGATCGACTGGCGGAGCGGATGCGAGGGGTCGGCTCGCATGGCGCCGACGATGCCGACGAAGCCGGTGAAGATACGTTCGAACACGCGGTCGTCGATCCGCATCGGCACCCACCACGGCGACTCTCCGGCGAACGCCTGGCGCAGCGCATTCCGGTTGTCGTTCAGCAACCCTTCGAGCTTCGCCAGCGCAGACTCGACCACGAGCGCCTGGCGACCATCACCGGCGACTTCGTGCAGCACACGGCCCATAACGGGCGCAGCCTGGACCGAGCGGGCACGCACCCGGAGGTTCTGCTCGATGATGGCCTGCACGTCGTCGTCACGGAGCACCTCACTGGCCGCGGTCACGAGCCGTCCGAGACCGTCACCGACCCAGCGGGCGTGCGAATCGTCGGCCAGCCACGCGCCGAGCCGGGCCGCAGGATGCGCGGCCCGCACCTTCTCGCCCAGCACCGATGGCGTGAGGAAGTTCTCCTGCACGAACCCGCCGAGGCCGCGGCCGATCTCGTCCTTCTTGGTCGGGATGATCGCCGTGTGCGGGATGGGGATGTGCAGCGGGTGGCGGAACAACGCGGTGACCGCGAACCAGTCGGCCAATGCACCCACCATCGCGGCTTCTGCGAATGCCCTCACATAGCCGAGCCACGAGTGGTCATCCTCGAAAATACGTGCACAGATGAATATGACGGTGACGAGGACCAGCAGGCCGAGTGCCAGCCGCTTCATGCGGCGCAGGTCGACCCGGCGCTGCGCGTCGGCTGCGGCCGCGCCCATACCGAGCCCGGGCGCGGGCGATGTGCCCAGCTCGCTCACGCGAGATCAGTCATGCGTGATCCAGCAGGCGCCCCGCCTTGAGCCGTCGCTCCAGCTGATGTTCAAGCGACGCCGTGGCGAGCCGCTCCACCTCGTGGGTGACTGCGCTGGCCGGCTCCCGCAGTGCTCCCGCGAGCTGGCCGCCGAGGATGCGGCGCATCAGGTCGATGGCGGCCTCGCTGACCCGCGACCCGACGGTGCACGAGCGGCAGGTGACCCCGCCGGCAGCCGGATCGAAGCCGACGATCTCGTTGTCGCCACCGCAGCGCACACACTCGTCGAGCGACGGCTCATATCCCTCATGGGCGAGGAGCTTCCAGTAGAAGGCGGGGACGAGCAGCGCCGAGTCCCGCTGGTTGAGGCTGCGCAGCGCGCCACCGAGCATGCCGTAGAGGCGGTCGTCGACCTGTCCCTCGACCGACAGCAGGTCGACCGCTTCGAGCAGCGCGGTCGCATGGGTGAGGCGGTCGAGGTCCTCGCGCACGGACCGGTAGTTCTCGATCGACTCGGCCTGGCTGACGATGTCGAGATCGCCTCGGCCCTTGTAGATGAGCAGCGACACGTGGGACATCGGTTCGAGCCGGGCACCGATGCGCGACTTCGTCTTGCGAATGCCCTTGGCCACGGCACGGACTTTTCCGTGGGTGTCCGTGACGATGCTGATGATCCGGTCGGCCTCGCCCAACTTGTAGGTGCGCAGAACGATGCCCTTGCACCGGAACAGAGTCATGGGCTGGCGGTCGGCAGGTCGTAGGTGTCGATCCCTCCGAAGCGCCGGTCTCGGTTCTGGAACGTGCGTACGGCCTCAAAGAGGTGTTCGCGCCGGAAGTCGGGCCACAGCACGTCGGTGAACACGAGCTCTGAGTAGGCCAGCTCCCACAGCAGGAAGTTCGAGGTCCGGTACTCGCCCGAGGTCCGCACCATCACGTCGGGATCGGGCATGTCGGGCGCGTAGAGGTAGCGGCTGATGAGCTTGTCGTCGACCTTGTCGGGCGACACGCCGTCACGGATGATGCGCTGCACTGCATCGACGATCTCGGCCCGGCCGCCGTAGTTGAACGCGAACGTCAGCGTCATCCGCCGGTTCGCGCGGGTGAGGTTCTCCGCATCCTCGATCTGCTTCAGCAGGCGGCGCGGAACCCGCCAGTTGCGCCGTCCGATGAATCGGATCCGCACGCCCATGCCGTTCAGCTCGTCACGGCGGCGCAGCAGCAGTGACTCGTTGAAGTGCATGAGGAAGCGCACCTCATCGACCGGACGCCGCCAGTTCTCGGTCGAGAACGCGTACACCGTGAACCACTCGACGCCGAGCTGCAACGCGCCTTCGACGGCATCGAACAACGCCTCCTCGCCTGCCGCATGACCGTCGGTCCGGGGCAGACCGCGCCGGCTGGCCCAGCGGCCGTTGCCGTCCATCACGCAGCCGATGTGCACGGGCACCCGCGCCGCGTCGATTCCCGGGGGAACTTCCGGTCTGGGAGAGCTGCGTCGCACGGACGACGAGGTTACGCCCTCCTGCGCGCCAAACGAGGGCGCGCCTTCGAGGGCGCAACGGGCGCGGGATGCGGCAAAACACCACCGCTATTCGCACATCCTCCGCGCCACCGTCGGCCAGACTGCGGTATGGCTTCCGCGCTCGTCTCCGCTGCTCTGGCGCGGGTCACGGCCCAACTCCCGGGCGGGGGCGAGGCACGCGAAGGCCAGGTGCGCATGGCCGAAGCCGTTGCCGATGCCATCACGAAGGGCGGCCACCTCGTCGTGCAGGCCGGCACCGGCACCGGCAAGTCGCTCGGCTACCTCGTACCGGCAGTGCTGTCGGGCAGCAAAGTCGTCGTCTCGACCGCCACCAAGGCCCTGCAGGATCAGCTCGCCAACAAGGACCTGCCGTTCCTCCAGGCCCACCTCGGCGAGCGGTTCGCGTTCGCCGTGCTCAAGGGCCGCAGCAACTACTTCTGCGTCCAGAAGGCGATGGAGCTGCAGGTTGCCGGCGACAACGGGCAGATGCGCTTCGGCGACGACGTCGACACGGGTACCGGCGCGCGGGCCAAGGAACGCCTGGTCGAGGAGGTCACGAAGATCGTCGAATGGGCGGGTACCTCGGAAACGGGCGACCGTGCCGAGCTCGACTTCGAACCTTCGGCGGCCGCATGGTCGGCGGTGAGCGTATCGGCCGGCGAGTGCCCAGGGGCAGGCAAGTGCCCCAGCGGGGAGATGTGCCTGGCCGAGAAGGCCCGCAAGGAAGCCGCGCAATCCGACGTGATCGTCGTGAACACGCACCTCTACGGCCAGCATGTGCGCAGCGGCGGCTACGTGCTTCCCGACCACGATGTCGTCATCTTCGACGAGGCCCACGAGGTCGAGGACATCATGGCCGACAGCCTCGGGCTCGAGCTGTCGGCCGGACGCTTCGCCTTCCTCGCCGGCCGCGTCCGCCAGGTCGTCGTCGATCTCGACAAGACCGTGGATCTGGTCGAGGCCGGCATGCGGCTGGAAGAGGCGCTCACGCCGCATGCGGGCAAACGGCTGGTCGACGGACCGGGCGCGATCCCTGAGGTTCGTCGAGCGTTGGTCACCGGCATCGAGCGGGTCAACAAGGCGCTCGCCGCATTGCGCAACGTGCCGGACGGTGCGGGCGACGGGGTGGGTGCACGCAAGGTCCGTGCCGTGCAGGCGGCGAGCGCTTTGGTGAATGAACTGATCGACGCGAGCGAGCTCGGCGCGGTGCGAGCAAGGCCGGCCGCGGCTGCTTCCGTGTCGGAAGGCGGATCGGAAGGCATGGAGCCGCTTGCCAAAGAGACCGATGCCCGGGTGGCCTGGGTCGACCAGGCCAGCCGCACCCGCGGTCCGGTCCTGCGCATCTCGCCCGTCGAAGTGGCCCTCAGCCTGGCCAACACCACGTGGGCGAACACCACCGCCATACTCACGAGTGCCACGATCCCGAGCAACCTGCGGGCCCGCCTCGGGCTGGCCGCCGATTCAACGGTGGAGATGAACGTCGGCAGCCCGTTCGACTTCGCCAACCAGGGCATCCTCTACTGCGCCCGCCACCTCCCCGATCCACGC
>JAYTFI010000521.1:0-2500 GCA_043734485.1 Acidimicrobiales bacterium
ACACTCGGGCTGTCCACCAGCGTCACGAAGATCATCGTGTTCTGCATCTCGGCGTTCATCGCGGGCATCGGTGGCGTCATGTATGGCATGGCGCTCACCAACGTCGACGGCTCCACCCAGGCGTTCCAACCGTTCAACTCGCTCGTGCTCGTCGCCATCCTCACCCTTGCTGCATTTCGCGAGCCGTGGTACGCCGTCCTGGCAGGCCTCACGGCGGTCATCCCGGCCTTCTTCGATGGCGCCCGAACACCGCAGGTGCTGAACGTCGGCTTCGGATTCTTCGCGATCCTCGTCGCCATGCGGGGTGGCCATCCACCGATGGTGCCAGTGCTGCAGAAGTTCTTCGGCCGCTTCGGGCGCCGCCGACAGATCGCTGTGGTAGCAACGGACGCAACGGACGCCTTGGACGCAACGGCGGCCCCGATCCCGGTAGCGGGATCAGTCGCCGGCGGGTTGGTGGTGCACAGGCTGCGTGTGAAGTTCGGCGGTCTCGTCGCCGTCGACGACGTCAGTCTCACCGCTCCGCTCGGCACGATCACTGGCCTCATCGGTCCGAACGGCGCCGGCAAGACCACCATCTTCAACGCGTGCAGTGGGATCAACCGTGACGTGACCGGTCGAGTGCTGTTCAAGGGGACGGATGTGTCAACCCGGCCTGCGCCCGTACGGGCCCGAATGGGCCTCGGCCGGACGTTCCAGCGGATGGAGCTGTGCGATTCGCTCAACGTGTTCGACAACGTGGCGCTCGGCAGCGAGTGCGCCACCGCAGGGCGACGAATATTGGGCCAGATCGCAGCGCCGCGACCAGAGAAGAGGGCCACCCTTGCCGCGGCCCACAGCGCACTCGGGCTCTGCGGCATCGGCCATCTCATCGAGCAACAGGCCGGTGCGCTGTCGACCGGCGAGCGGCGCCTCGTGGAGTTGGCCAGGTGTTTGGCCGGCCCGTTCGATCTGCTCCTCCTGGACGAGCCGTCGTCAGGCCTGGACCGGGCCGAAACGGCGCTGTTCGCCGACGTCCTGGAACGGGTGGTTGCCGAGCGTTGCTGCGGGATCCTCCTCGTGGAGCACGACATGTCGCTCGTCCTGCGGGTCTGTAGCAACATCTACGTGCTCGACTTCGGCCGTTTGATCTTCGAGGGCACGCCATCGGAGATCGCCGCCAGTCCAATCGTGCGAGCCGCATATCTTGGCTCCGACGCCCAGGAGATCCACGAGTTCGAGCAGGACATGGCATGAGCGTCGCCACAGAGACCTCACTCGCCCTCGAACTGCGCAGCGTCAGCAGCGGTTACGCGGGAACGACGATCCTGCGCAACGTCGATCTCAGCGTCCCTGCCGGTTCTGTCACAGCGTTGCTCGGCCCGAACGGCGCCGGCAAGAGCACCTTGCTCAAGACCGTGTCCGGCCTGATCCGGCCAACGGCCGGCTCTGTCCATCTCGACGGGGTGGATGTGTCCAAGCTGGCACCGAACAAACGGGCCGGCCTCGGGCTGTGCCACATCCCTGAAGGCCGGGGGGTCTTCCGCTCATTGACCGTGCGTGAGAACCTCCGCCTGCAGGCCGAACCAGGCACCGAAGACGAGGCTGCAGCGCGATGCATCGCGGCTTTCCCGATCCTCGGCGCACGCATCAACCAGATCGCGGGCACACTCAGCGGCGGTCAGCAGCAAATGCTCGCCATGGCCCGCGCCTATGCACGATCACCGCGCCTCGTTCTGGTTGACGAAGCGTCGCTCGGCCTGGCGCCGATCATCGTAGACGCGATCTTCGCGTTCCTGTCCACGATCACCGCGGAAGGCTCATCGCTGCTCATCGTGGACCAGTTCGTCGCCCGCGCCCTCGGCATGGCATCCAAGGCCTACGTACTCAGTCGTGGCGAGATCGCGTTCGCCGGCACCCCCGACGAACTGCAGCAGGGCGACGTCTTCAAGCGTTATCTCGGCGACGCCTGAGCCCACCGCCGGCGATCAGGCCGGAGGTTCGACACGTGGGGGAACAATTCGACGAACGCGCCGTGCGTGATACGATCGCGCACCTCGGATGCAGTCATCGGACCGTCGTGCAGTGTCTTCTCGGTGTGACCGAAGGTGCCTTCGAGGTGCGGGTAGTCACCAACCCTCCGGCGTGTACTGGGAGCGGAGGCCGGCGATGACAATTGCCAGGCCGTGGCGCACGTAGTCGTCCGCACTCAGGCCATGCGAACGCCAGTCGGGCTCGTCGGGCCGACCATCCTCGTTCGCTGAGAGCGCCTGGATCGCCAGGCGGCCGAGCAGATGGGTGTGGAATGTCGATGCCGCGAGCAGCGCATCGCGTCGATCGAAGCCGTTTGCGACCAGCACATCGATCGTTCGTCGGCGGATCGCAGCACCGGCCGGTGTCGACGGATGCTCGAGCAGGAAGCGGGCCACGCCTGAGTACCTCCGCATCTGCTTCCACAACCCGTCGTGGTACGAGATCAGCCAAGCATCCCACGGCAGGTCATCGGCAGGCGTCGGAACAC
>JAYTFI010000522.1:0-2451 GCA_043734485.1 Acidimicrobiales bacterium
TTCGAACTGAAGCGCGCCTACTTCGACGAACTGGGCATTGCGTTCGCGGAGAGCTACGGGCAGAGCGAGCTCGGCGGCTTCGTCGCGCTTGGCCGGCCGGAGCGTGAGTCGGATGGGCGAGTCCGCGCGGTAGGCCAACCGCTGCCGGACAAGGAGGTCGCCGTGCTCGACGGTGTTGGCGAAGAAGCGACGGTCGGGCAGGCTGGCGAGCTGTGCGTCCGGGGCGGCTTCATGTGGGGCTACTGGGGTCGGCCGGAGCGAACGGCCGAGACGATTCGTGACGGATGGCTGCACACCGGCGACGTCGGGACGATGGATGCCGATGGCTACGTGTCCACGCTCGGACGGTGGAGCGACCGCATCGTCCGGGCCGGTGAGACGATTTACCCGCGGCCGATCGAAGAGCTGCTCCAGTCTGATGCGCGCATACGTTTCGCAGCCGTCATTGCCGTGCCGGACGCGGCCGGCGAAGCACTGCCCATCGCGGTAGTCGAGCTGTTCGACGGCACGGTCGGGGACGCGGCGGAGTTGCAGAGCGCATATCTCGCGGCGGGTGGCGATGTCCGGCTGGCCCGGGTGGAGGTCGTGGACGTCATGCCGATGACGCCAACGGGGAAGCTCGACAAGGTTGCGCTTCGTTCGCAGTTCTCGGCGTAGTTCTGGGCGTAGTTCTCGGCGTCGCGGCAACGCGCTCGCCGCGGTACCCGCCCGGTGACGCGAGGATGGCGGGGTGCCCGACCCGACCTCTGCTGTCGACGCGCTTCGCGCCGACGCTGTGCGTCGCGGGGACCTCGTGGCCATAGCCCTCTCCGATGCGGGCATCGCGCTGAGCTGGTCGACCGGTTCGTGGAAGCAGCCCGGCCCCTATGGCGCCGCGGTGGTATCTGCGGTCGAGGCGGCGTTGCGACCGCGATGGGTGTGGTGGTCGAACGGCACACCATCGGCGCTCACGGCCGCAGGTGTGCGAGTGGCCACCTGCTGGGACGTTGCTGCGGTGCACCGGCTGCTCTTCGGCGGCTGGCATGCACAGCCGGCCAGGGTCTGGGCGCAGCTGCACGACCTCTCGATCGAGACCATCCCGGCAATGGGGCAGCTCGGGCTCCTCGATCTCTCCGCCGAGGAAGGCGCCGATCCGGAGGACGCGGTCCGGCCCGACGGCCACCTTCGGCCTGAGTGGACCTCGGGTGGCTGGGGCTCGACAGTTCAGCGATTGACCATGTGGGCGGCAACGGCCATGCAGGCGTGCCGGATGCAGCAGGCGCGGATCGACGCGCTCCCAGGCACGAATGGAGCGGAAGCCACCGCCCGATCCGAGTCCGCGGCCGAGCTCCTCTGCACCGAGCTCGCGCTCGACGGCCTGCCGTTCGATGTCGCGACGGCCGAAGCCCTCCTCGCCGCCACCATCGGCGGGCGACCCCGCAACGAATGCGACGCCGACGAATCCCGACGGCGTCGCGACGAGCTCGTGACGAACAACCCAGCGGCGGGTCCGAACGTCGACCTGCGCAACCCCGCCCATGTGCGACAGATGCTGTCCGGCGCGGGCATCGATGTCACCGACACGCGGGCCTGGCGGCTCGAACCGTTCCGGGAGGCACACCCCCTTGTCGACGCTTTGCTCACCTGGCGCAAAGCCGAGCGGATGGCCACCACCTACGGATACGCGTGGCTTGACGCGAACGTGGGGCCCGATGGCCGGCTGCGGGGCGCATGGACAGGCAGCGACGGCGCAGCCGGTCGGATGACGGCGCAGGCCGGCCTGCACAACATGCCAGCCGACATGCGCGAGGCCGTGATGGCCGAGCCGGGCCATGTGTTCGTGCACGCCGACCTCGGGCAGATCGAACCGCGGGTTCTGGCCGCGGTGTCGGGTGACGTGCAGCTCGCGGCGGCGACGGCTTCGCACGACCTGTATGCCCCCATCGCCGAGCGGCTCGGCGTGGCCCGCCCCGTCGCCAAGGTGGCCGTCCTGGCCGCGATGTACGGGCAGACCTCGGGCACGGCCGGTGAGGCGCTGAGGGGCCTGGAGAACGCATACCCGGTGGCCATGCAGTTCCTCCGCAACGCCGATCGGTCCGGTCAGGCCGGGCGCGACGTGCGCACCTACGGCGGACGGATGGTCCGCATGTGGGTTGCGCCGGACGGTCGGGAGAACCGCAGCGCCACGGCGGCCCGGGGCCGTTATGCGCGCAACGCGGTGATCCAGGGGGCCGCAGCCGAGCTGTTCAAGGCCTGGGCCGTCACGGTTCGCGGCAGAGCAGTGCCGATCGGCGGACGGATCGTCCTGTGCCTGCACGACGAGCTCCTGATCCAGGTGCCCGAGGAGCACGGCGCTGCGATGGTCCGGGTCCTCGAGGAAGCGCTCCCTGATGCTGCACAGCGGTGGATGCCCGGCAGTCCCGTCCGCTACGTCGCGAAGGCGTCGGTGATCCGGAGGTGGTCGGAAGCCAA
>JAYTFI010000523.1:0-4844 GCA_043734485.1 Acidimicrobiales bacterium
GGCCTGCTGGTGCTTCGCCGACATCGACTTCATGGTCGCCGACCGACCCGTTCGTCCATCGATGGATGGCGGGACGGTCCCGCTGGTTACGCTGTCGCCTCGATGCGCTCCCCCAAGGATTTCTTCCGACCCCTCGCCGTCGGTGCCCCGGCCCCGCTGCGCGAGATCCCGGCCCGCCCGTCCCGCATGATCCATTTCTTCCCGGCCTCGAACGCCAAAATGGTGGCGAAGGTGCCGGACATGGCGGCGAAGGTCGATGTGCTCCTCGCCAACCTGGAGGATGCGGTCCCGGCGTCGGACAAGGAAGCCGCCCGCGCCGGCATGGTGAAGGTGGCGCAGGACTGGACCGCGACCGACACGCAGCTGTGGACCCGAGTGAACTCGCTCGACTCGCCATGGGGTCTCGACGATCTGATCGCTGCAGTCACCGAAGCCGGCGACGCGCTCGATGTGATCATGGTCCCGAAGGTCGAAGGGCCCGAGGACATCCACTATGTCGACCGGCTGCTCGCCCAGCTCGAGGCGAAGGTCGGGCGCAAGCAGCCGCTGATGATCCACGCCATCCTCGAGACGGCCCGTGGCGTGGCCAACGTCGAGGAGATCTGCGCCGCATCGCCGCGGATGCAGGGCCTATGCCTCGGACCGGCCGACCTGGCCGCCAACCGGCGCATGAAGACGACCCGCGTCGGCGGCGGTCACCCCGGCTACCTCGTGCGCTCCGATCCCGACGCCGAAGATCCAAGCGCCGCCCGGCCGACGTTCCAGCAGGATCTGTGGCACTACACGATCGCCCGGATGGTCGATGCCTGCGTGTCGAACGGGATCCTCCCCTACTACGGCCCGTTCGGGGACATCAGCGACTCGGTGGCCTGCGAGGACCAGTTCCGCAACGCCTACCTGCTCGGATGCGTGGGTGCGTGGAGCCTGCACCCTTCGCAGATCGAAATCGCCAAGCGGGTGTTCAGCCCCGACCCGAACGACGTGGCCCACGCCCAGCGGGTGATCGGCGCCATGGGTGACGGTACCGGTGCGATCCTCCTCGACGGGAAGATGGAGGACGACGCCTCGGTGAAGCAGTGTCACGTGATCCTGTCGCTGGCGAAGCAGCTTGCGGAGCGTGACCCCGACCTGGCTGAGCTCTACGGGTTCAGTCTCGGCGCCGTCGAGTCGTCGGGAGCGGATCGGTGAGCGAGCGTCAGCGAGCGAACCATCGAGCACAGCGCCCGGTTCACCGGGCGACCCGAGGCTTGCTACGGGTGGTCCGATGAGTGACGACCTCCGCCCCCGCCGTTCCGTCCTGTATATGCCCGGGGCCAACGAGCGCGCGCTCGAGAAGGCCAAGGGAATACCCGCCGACGCGTTGATCCTCGACCTCGAGGACGCCGTGTCGCCTGACGCCAAGTCCGATGCCCGCGACCGCGTCTGTGCTGCGGTGGCGAGCGGTGGCTACGGGCGACGCGAACTGTGCATCCGGGTGAACGGCATCGACACGATCTGGCACGCCGACGATGTCCGCGCCGCAGCTGCGGTCGGTCCTGCGGCCATCGTGGTGCCGAAGATCAACACCGTCGGCGACGTCCACGCGGTCGAGAAGGCCCTCGAAGTTGCCGGTGCCCCCGACCACACGCAGATCTGGGCCATGGTCGAGACGCCGATCGCCATGCTGCACGCCTTCGACATCGCTTCCTCCTCGCCCCGGCTGGCCGTGCTGGTGATGGGTACCAACGACCTCGCCAAGGAACTGCACGCGGCCCACGTCTCCGGCCGTGCCCCGCTGATGACCGGCCTCGGGCTGTGCCTCCTCGCCGCGCGTGCCGCCGGCAAGGCCATCCTGGACGGCGTCTACAACGACATCACCAACGCCGACGGGTTCGCGGCCGAGGCACGTCAGGGGCGCGAGCTCGGATTCGACGGCAAGACGCTCATTCACCCTTCGCAGGTGGAGCCGTGCAACGCCGCATTTGCGCCGAGCGAGGCCGAGGTGGCCGAGGCGCAGGCCATCATCGCCGCGTTCGAGGAAGCGACGGCGGCCGGTAAGGGCGTTGTCACGGTCAACGGTCGGATGATCGAGAACCTGCATGTCGACAACTCGAAGCGTGTACTGGCGATCGCAGCGTCGATCGCCGATCTCGGCTGAGTCCGGGCGTCAGCGTGACGCCGGTCGCCCCGGCAGGCTGCTCAGGAGGAACCCGGCGAAAAGGATCGTGACGCCGAGCGTCAGCGTCGCCGAGAACGCCCGCATCTCGCCGAGCACCGAGTTCAGCGTCCCGCTGAGCGACAGCACGATCGTGCCGACGGCCAACAGAGCCAGGCCAAGCGTCTTGCGGCCGGCGTCAGGCACCGCGACCCCGCGCCGCCGGGCGCGACGGATCGCTACCGCGCCCACGGCGGTGCCCACGAACACGATCGTCGCCCCCACGCCCGATCCGACCGCCGCCAGCACCCGGGGGAACGGGCCGAACACCTCGGACCCCTGCGGCAGCCGGTCGCTCGGCAGCGCGGCAGTGAACGGGGCAACGAGGACGACCCCGGCCGAGAACGCGCCGAGCAGCGCGGTGACCGCCATCACCCGGGCGCCGCGTCGAGGTCCGAGCTGGAGCTGGAGCTGCCCGGCGGCCAGGAACGGCACGTTCAGCACTGCCCCGCATGCGTAGAACAGCCGGAACGACATCGATGTCCAGCCTGTGGCCGACCCCCAGGCCAGTCCGGCTGCGCCACCGACGAACAGCAGCAGCGAGACCGACCAGGCCAGGTCGTGCGGCCGGCGCCGGACCAACCACCGCTCGAACGTGAGCAACGCGAACGCCAACGCCACGGCGGCAGCGGCTACGGCGAGGGCGGTCGTGACCATGGAGCGTCCGAACCCTACTGGTGGACCGCATACGTCCCCGCGGTGCGACCTTGTGAAACAGTGCACAAGGGGTTTAGGGTCGGCTTCGATGGTTGTCCCTGCCCGCCGCATCCCCGATGCCACCGTGGCCCGCCTGCCGCTGTACCACCGCGGCCTGCTGGAGCTGGTGCGGGCCAAACGCCCGACCGTGAGCTCCGAAGAGCTGGCCGATGCCACGGGTGTCAACGCCGCCAAGGTGCGTAAGGATCTCAGCTACCTCGGCACCTACGGCACCCGGGGCGTGGGCTACGACGTCGAGAACCTTCTGCACCAGATCGGCCGTGAACTGGGTCTGACGGAGAACTGGCCGGTCGTGATCGTCGGTATCGGCAACCTTGGCCGTGCACTGGCGGCCTACGGCGGCTTCTCGGCACGCGGGTTCCGCATCGCCGCCCTCCTCGATGCCGATCCCGCGAAGACTGGCGTGAAGGTCGGCCAGCTGCAGGTGCGGCCCACTTCCGAACTGCCCCAGGTGGTGGCCGAGCTCCATGTCGCCATCGGCATCATCGCCACACCCGGTCATGCGGCTCAAGGGGTCGCCGACCAGCTTGTCGAAGCCGGAGTGCACTCGATCCTGAACTTCTCGCCCGCCGTGTTGAACGTTCCGGAAGGTGTCGCTGTGCGGCGGGTCGACCTGGCTGTCGAGCTGCAGATCCTCGGCTTCTACCAGCACCACCGTGACGAGCATCCTGGCGCGATAGCCGGCTTGTGAGCATGCGCACCGTCACGCCACCGTGCTGCGTTTGGCATGCGGCCCGAAACGGGCGAGAATCGATAGCCGTGTCGCCTTGTCCGATCCGAAACGGTGCCGCTCGTGGCGCCACCCACGCTGTCGGCGTGAGAGGCTGGCGGTGATATGTCCGTCGTCGTGATCGGCCTCAACCATCGCACCGTCCCGCTCGACGTCTTAGAGCGCATGACGGTGTCCCCGGCTGCGCTGCCGAAGGCACTGCACCATCTGCGCAGCGGCGATCACATCGCCGAAGCGGTGGTGTTGTCCACGTGCAACCGCACCGAGGTCTACGCGATCTGCCAGACCTTCCACGGTGCCATCGGCGACATCAACTGCTTCTTCTCGGAAATTTCCGGTCTCCCCGCCGAGCGCTTCGTCGAGCACCTGTTCACGTCCTACGACGATGGCGTCGCCAACCACCTCTTCAGTGTGGCCTCGGGCCTCGATTCTGCCGTAGTCGGTGAGAGCGAGATCCTCGGCCAGGTCCGCAACGCGTGGGAGGCGGCCCGCGCCAACGAAACCTGCGGCCCGCACCTCTCGGCGCTCTTCCGCCACGCCCTCGAGGTCGGGAAGCGGGCCCGGACCGAGACGGGCATCGCCAGGGGCACGGCCTCGGTCTCCCATGCCGCAGTCGAGCTCGCAGCCGCCCGCCTGGGTTCCCTCAGCGGCAGGTCCGTGCTGGTCCTCGGTACCGGCGAGATCGGCGTCAGCATGGTCTCGGCCCTCCAGCATGCAGGCGTCAGCGACGTGCTCGTGGCCAACCGGACCAGTGTGAAGGCGGCGAAGTTGGCCAAGCAGGTCGGCGGCACATCCGTCGCCCTGCACGAACTGCCCGCTGCACTCGAGCGAGTCGATGTGCTGCTCACGGCCACGTCGTCGGCGACGGTCGTGCTCGAGAGCGGCGATGTCTCGGCGGTCATGGCCGCTCGTCAAGGACGCCCCCTCCTGATCGTCGACACGGCGCTCCCGCGTGACGTCGAACCCTCGGCCGCCTCCATCAAGGGCGTCACGCTCCTCGATCTCGACGCGATCAAGGCCTTCGTCGAATCCGGCCTCCAGCACCGGCGAGGTGAGATCGACCACGTGCGCGAGATCGTCCTCGAAGAGGTCAACCGCTACCTCGCCTCGGCCGCTGCTCGCCAGGTAGCTCCGGTCATCACGTTGTGGAGGGCACGCATGGAGTCGCTGCGCAGCGACGAGATGGCGAAGCTCGACTCCCGC
>JAYTFI010000524.1:0-3007 GCA_043734485.1 Acidimicrobiales bacterium
TCGACCCCGGCGACGGCCTCCTCCGGTTTCGTATGCACGCTGATCGTCGCGTTGCCGACCGCAACGCCGCCGATCCGGTCGAGATCGGCGTCGAGCGGTCCGAACCCGTTCGGCGTGCACACCCTGAAGCTGGCCCCGAGCATCGCCGCCCCGAGGGCCAGCGAGCGGGCGACGTTGCTGAAGTCACCGACCCAGCCGATCGTGACCCCGTCGAGCGGACCGACATGCTGCCGGATGGTCAGCAGGTCGGCGAGCGTCTGGACCGGATGTCCCGAATCCGAGAGCAGGTTGATGACGGGCACCTCGGAAACGGCGGCCATCCGTTCGAGGCGGGAGTGCTCGAAAACCCGGGCCGCGATGGCCACGAAGTACCCGTGGAGCGTCCGGGTGATGTCCTCGGTCGTCTCCCGCTTCCCGAGCTGGATCTCCACGTTGGCGATGTACGCGGGATGCCCACCGAGCTGGACTACGGCCATCTCGGAGGCGTTGCGGGTGCGCAGCGAGGGCTTCTCGAAGACGAGGGCCACGCCCTTGCCGGCCAGCAGCGGGCCGTGCTCTACCTCGGACGCATCAAGCACGGCGGTCAGCTCTTGCACCGTGAGGTCGTCGATCTCGAGGAAGTGGCGCAGCGTCACGAGGGCGCTCCCGCAGCCCCGGCGACGTCGGCTATCGCCTGCGCGATCAGCGCAACACCCTCGTCGAGATGCGCATCGCTGAGGTTCAGCGGTGGGGCAAGGCGCAGCGCCGTCTCGGTGACCGCGTTCGACACCAGACCGAGCTCCAGTAAGCGCGCATACACCGCTTTGGCGTTGCCGGCGCTCAGCTCAACCGCGATCAGCAGGCCCAGCCCGCGCACGTCGGCGACCCCCGGAAGCAACCGCAGCGCGTCGGCGAGCCGCTCCCCCGTCTTCGCGGCCTGCATCGGGATGTCGTCGCGCTCCATGATCTCCAGCACCTTGGCCGCCGCGCTGGCCGCAAGCGGCTGCCCGCTGTAGGTCGAACCGTGATCGCCCGGCTTGAACGCCTCGGCCACCTCACGCTTGGCCCAGCATGCGCCGATCGGCATGCCGTTGCCGAGGGCCTTCGCCATCGTCACCACGTCGGGGCGCACACCCTCGGGGAGAAAGTGCTGGAAGCCGAACCACTTGCCGGTCCGGCCGAGGCCGGTCTGGATCTCGTCGACCATGAGGAGCAGTTCCCGCTCGTCGCACAGGCTCCGCAGGTCCTCGAAGTACCCACGCGGCGCCGGGTTCACACCGCCCTCGCCCTGGACGGGTTCGAGCATCACGGCGGCGACAGTCGGGTCGATCATCCGCTCGATGTCGGCTACGTCGGCCCATACCGCATGACGGAAGCCCTCGGGCAGGGGCTGGAATGCCTCGTGCTTGGCCGGCTGACCAGTCATGTGCAGCGTGGCCAGGGTACGGCCGTGGAACGACCCGAATGCGCTGATGACGACATGCTTGCCGTAGCCCCCCCACTTTCGGGCCACCTTGATGGCGCACTCGTTGGCCTCGGCACCGGAGTTGGCGAAGAAGATCTGCCCACCGCCGCCGAGGAGTCGATCGATCCGCTCGGCCACGTCGAGGCGGGGCAGGGTGCCGAACAGGTTCGACACGTGCAGCAGCGTCGCCGCCTGGTGACCGATCGCCTGCGCCACCTCGGGATGGGCATGGCCGAGCGAGGTGACGGCAAGCCCGCAGAGGAAGTCGAGGTAGCGCTTGCCGGTGTCGTCCCACAACTCGGTGCCACTGCCGCGCACGAACGTCACCGTCGTAGGCCCGAAGACCGACATCAGCTGTGCTTCGGCCGGATTCGCAGTAGTAGGTGCGCTTATCATCAGACGGTTCCGTTCTTCTCGTTTGTCACTTCGGTACCGATGCCCTCGCGGGTGAAGATCTCCAGCAGCAGCGCGTGCGGCGACCGCCCGTCCAGAATGTGCGCCTTTGCCACTCCGCTGCGGATGGCATGCACACAGCTCTCGATCTTCGGGATCATGCCCTCGGTGAGCAATCCGTCGTCGAGCAGCCCCTGCAGTTCGTCGACGCCGATGGAGCTGATGAGGCTGTCGGGGTCGCCAACGTCTCGGCGCAACCCTTCGATGTTCGTCAGGTACACGAGCTTCTCGGCCTGGAGCGCTCCGGCGATGGCGCCGGCCGCGGTGTCGGCGTTGACGTTGTAGGCCTGGCCCGTGTCGTCCCTGCCGATAGTGGCGATAACCGGAGTGAGCTCATCGTCGAGCAGTCGGTACAGGACATCGGTGTTGACCTCCTGCACGTCTCCGACGAAGCCGAGCGACGGATCTCGGCATGTGACCCGCAGCAGATTCGCGTCTTCTCCGGACATGCCGACGGCGAGCGGCCCGTGCATGTTGATGGCAGCCACGATGTCCCGATTGACCTTGCCCACGAGCACCATGCGGGCGACGTCGAGCGTCGCGGCATCCGTGACACGCAGGCCGTCTCGGAACTCGCTCGTGATGTCGAGGCGCTTCAGCAGTTCGGCGATCTGGGGGCCACCGCCGTGCACGACGACAGGGCGCATGCCGACCGAGCGCATGAGGACGATGTCCTCCGCGAACAGCCGCAACGCGGTGCGCTCGTCGGCACCGGTGAGCACGTTGCCGCCGTACTTGACGACGACGACCTTCTGCCAGAAGCGCTTGATGTACGGCAGCGCCTCGATGAGGACGGCAGCCTTCACGGCGGCTGCGCTGGTTTCCTCGCTCATGTGCCCGGCCTGCTCAGGGCAAACCCGCTCGGGGCAAACCCGCTCGGGGCAGACCTGCTCACGGGTAGACCGCGACGGTGGGCAAGCCGGTCGTCTCGGGATAGCCGAGCGCGAGGTTCAGCGACTGGATCGCCCCGCCGGCGGTGCCCTTCACAAGATTGTCGATGGCCGACACGACAATGACGGTGTCGGTGCGTTGGTCGTAGCGGGCCGTCAGGATGCAATTGTTGGTGCCGGCCGTCGCCTTGGTGGACGGCGAGCCGTCGATCACGTGGAC
>JAYTFI010000525.1:0-2094 GCA_043734485.1 Acidimicrobiales bacterium
GCCTCGAACAGGTCACCGAGCCGGTTCGACGCGGTCTCGTCCGGGCCGAACACCCGGAAGTTCCGTTGGTCGGCGTTCGCCGCCATCACGTCTCTCAGAAACGTGCCGAGTGCACGGGTGGACTCGGCCATGACGACGCCGGGCCGCCCGACGGTCACCGCGTAGTCGCGGTAGTCCGGAAGCCGCAGCGGGCGTAGCACCCGGCCGCCGTTGGCGTGGGGATTGGCGCCCATGCGGCGGTCGGCCTCCGGTGCCAGTGCGCGCACCGAAGCGAGCACACGGCCATCGGCGTCGAAGAGCTCTTCGGGTCGGTAGCTGCGCATCCACGCTTCGAGCAGTGCAAGGTGGTGTGGATGCTCGGCGTCGACGCTCAAGGGGAGTTGGTGGGCCCGCCAGGTACCTTCGACTGCTACTCCGTCGACCGAGGCAGGCCCGGTCCAGCCCTTGGGCGTTCGCAGCACGATGCATGGCCAGCGAGGTCGCGTACCGGATGATGCCCCGACGGCTCTGGCGTCGGCCTGTATGGCGGCGATCGCGTCGCACACCGTGTCGAACGTTCCGGCCAGCTGCTGATGCACGTCGTCGGGCTCGTCGCCGGCGACCTCGTAGGGCTCCCATCCGTAGCCGCGCAGCAGGCTGGCCAGTTCGCCCGGGGCGAGGCGCGACAAGACGGTCGGGTTGGCGATCTTGTAACCGTTCAGGTGCAGGATCGGAAGCACGGCGCCGTCGGTGGCGGGATTGAGGAACTTGTTCGAATGCCAGCTCGCAGCGAGCGGTCCGGTCTCCGCCTCGCCGTCACCGATCACGCATGCCACCAAGAGGTCGGGATTGTCGAAGGCCGCACCGAACGCGTGTGACAGCGAGTATCCGAGCTCGCCGCCTTCGTGTATCGAGCCCGGCGTTTCCGGGGCGGCATGGCTGGGAATGCCACCCGGGAACGAGAACTGTTTGCACAAGCGGGTAAGGCCTTCGGTATCGAGTCCGATGTCGGGGTAGATCTCGCTGTACGTGCCTTCGAGATAGGTGCTCGCCACGAGACCCGGCCCGCCGTGACCCGGCCCGGCGATGAACACGACGTTGAGATCACGGGCCCGGATGACGCGGTTCAAGTGGGCATACAGGATGTTCAATCCGGGCGTCGTGCCCCAGTGCCCGAGGAGGCGGGGCTTGACATGCTCCAGCGTCAGCGGCTCACGCAGGAGCGGATTTGCGAGCAGATAGATCTGCCCGACCGACAGATAGTTCGCGGCCCGCCACCACGCGTCGACGGCGGTGAGCTCCTTGGCGCTGAGGGGGCTGCATCGTGCTTCGGGGACTTCGGTCATCGACAAGCCAGGCTCCGGTTCAATTCTCGGTCGATGAACATCGTCGCCAGGTCGGCCGGTGATCGCTAGGGACCAAGGTCCTCTTTCGAGGCCGACCGGCTGCGCTGTGCCCGTACTGCATCCGGTGCCCGCATCCGGTGCCCGCGGTGCCCGGAGTGGCCGAGGGCGGCCGTAGCAGGGACCAAGGTCCCTACCGCTCAACCGCGACATGTGCGCACACTTCAGACCATGCAGCCGTTGAGGAACCACAACCCGAAGGACATCCGATGAGCGCACCCGACAACCCGGTCAAGTCCCATGTCCTCGTCGGCGTCGACGGCTCGCCGAACAGCATCAAGGCCCTGCGCGCCGGGCAGCAGGAGGCGTTGTGGCGTGGCATCGAGTGCCGTGCCGTTCTTGCTTGGACCTACCCCGTGATGTACGGCATGGAGGGTGGCGTCTATGCGATCGAACCGGCCACGTTGGAGAAGTCCGCGTCCGATTCGCTTGAAGGCTCGATTGCCGCGGCATTCCCGGACGTGGCTGAGCGGGCCTCCATCAAACGCTTCACCGTGGGCGGCTCGCCGGCCGAGACGCTCATCGAGGAGTCCAAGACGGCGGAGCTCCTCGTCGTCGGAGCCCGCGGACATGGCGGCTTTCTCGGGCTGCTCCTGGGATCGGTCAGCTCGCAGGTCGTCAAGCACGCGCATTGCCCTGTGCTCATCCTGCCGCCGGACAGCCACTGAGCTCAAGGCGGCGAAATGGGCAGTCGAACCACGAATCGGCCGCC
>JAYTFI010000526.1:0-2642 GCA_043734485.1 Acidimicrobiales bacterium
GGCAACCAACCGGGCAACCAACTCAGTGTCCAACTGCCGCAGCTCCCTTCTCACCGACGAGGCGACCCTCGGGGAACCGGGCGAGGTCGAACGCTTTGATGTTCTCCGGCGTCGTTCCGGTGGCGATCAGTTGCGCCATCGACTCGCCCGACACCGGGCCGGCCTTGAACCCGTATGTGCCCCATCCGATATCGACGAGGAAGCCTTCGACTGGCGTGATGCCCATGATCGGGCTGAAGTCGGGGGTCATGTCGCACAAGCCTGCCCATTGCCGCAAGAGCCGCATCTTGGCGATCCCCGGCATCAGTTCGAGCACGTGACCGGCCAGTTCCTCGGTGAACTCGAGCGAGCCCCGCATCGAGTAGCTCGCGTACGGATCGGTCGAGGCGCCGAATACCAGCTCACCGCGGTCTGTCTGGCTGACGTAGACATGCAGCGATCCCGAGACGACGACAGCGTTGAGGAACTTCTTCACCGGCTCGGTCACTGCCGCCTGGAGCGGATGGGTGACGAGCGGCATCTTCAAACCGACCATCACGTTGATCAGGCTCGCCCAGCCTGCGGTGCAGTTGACCACGGTTCGAGTGGCGATCCGGCCGCGGTTCGTGTCGACCGCAACAACCCGACCATCGGCGGTCTCGATCGATTGCACTTCGGTCTGCTGGTGGATCTCGCAGCCGCGAATGTCGGCGCCCCGGGCGTAGCCCCAGTTGACCGCGTCGTGGCGGACCGTGCCTCCGGGCGGGTGATACAGCGCGCCCACGATCGGGTACCGGGTGTTCTCCGAGGTGTCCATGTAGGGCACCAGCTTCTTGATCTCGTCCGGCCCGATCACGTCCGAATCGATGCCTTCGAGCTTGTTCACCTCGGCTCGCCACCGCATCGTGCGCAGCGACGAATCGTTGTGCGCCAAGGTGAGGTGGCCCATCTGGCTGAACATGATGTTGAAGTTCAGATCTGCCGAGAGACCTTCGTACAGCTTCACGGAACGGTCGTAGAACCGGACGCCCTCAGGGGTGAGGTAGTTGGAGCGCACGATCGAGGTGTTGCGCCCGGAGCCCCCGCCGCCCACGTACCCCTTGTCGAGGATGGCGACGTTGGTGATGCCGTGGTTCTTGGCGAGGTAGTAGGCGGTGGCCAGCCCATGCACGCCAGCGCCGACGATGACAACGTCGTAGCTCGGCTTCAGCTCGTGGTGGCGCCACACCTGCGGCCAGTCACCCTTCATCAAGCCGTGCTTGATCAGGCCGAGCGCCGAATACTTCGCGGGATACTTCACCTTGCTCATGCGAGGAGACACAGTTTCACGACCACCCCGGCACCCAGTCGGTGCCGGCGAGAGGGATCCGAGCCATTGCCGCAGCCTCGATCGTGAGCGCGACGAGATCCTCGGGCTCGAGATGGTGCACGTCGCTCTTCCCGCAGGCACGAGCGAGCGTGGTGAGTTCCATCGTGAGACCACGGAGGTAGTTCGTCATCCACTGCGCGCCAACTTCCGGGTCGAGTCGGGCCTCGAGCTCTGGTATCTGGGTGGTGATCCCCACCGGACACCTGCCCGTGTGGCAGTGGTGGCAATAGCCGGCCTGCGTGCCGAGTTCCGCGTAGTCGGCGGACGCGTCGACCCACTCCCGCTCGGCGGCATCGAACCAGGACGGCCGGTTGCAGCCGATTCCGATCATCGACGCCACCCCGATCGATACGGCGTCGGCGCCGAGTGCCAGCGCCTTGGCAACGTCGGCGCCGGTGCGGATCCCGCCCGACACGATCAACTGGACTTCGTGGTGCTTACCAATCTCGCGCAGGGCCTCTGCCGCCATCCTCACCGCCGCCAGCGTTGGAATCCCGGCATGCTCGATGAAGACGTCCTGCGTTGCGCCGGTGCCGCCCTGCATTCCGTCGACGACGACGACATCGGCGCCGGCGGCGACCGCCAGCTTGACGTCGTACGCGACGCGGGTGGCGCCGAACTTGACGTAGATCGGCTTCTCCCAATTGGTCGCCTCGCGCAGCTCCTCGATCTTGATCACCAGATCGTCAGGACCGGTCCAGTCAGGGTGGCGCGACGACGAACGCTGGTCGATGCCGGCCGGCAGGGTGCGCATGCCGGCCACGCGCTCACTCACCTTTTGTCCGAGCAACATGCCCCCGCCGCCAGGCTTGGCGCCCTGCCCGAGCACGATCTCGATCGCGTCGGCCTTGTGGAGGTCGGCCGGATTGAACCCGTACCGCGATGGCAGGCACTGATAGACGAGGTACTTCGAGGCGCCCCGCTCCTCGGCTGTCATGCCACCGTCTCCGGTGGTGGTCGAGGTGCCCATCGCCGACGCAGCCCGACCGAGCGCCTCTTTGGCGTGGCCTGACAGCGCGCCGAAACTCATCCCGGCGATCGTGATCGGGATCTTCAGCTCGAGCGGCTTGCTGGCGTGGCGAGCACCCAGCACCGTCGTGGTCGAGCACGCCTCGCGGTAGCCCTCCATCGGATATCGAGATGCGGACGCGGTGACGAAGACGAGGTCGTCGAACGTCGGCAGCTTTCGCTTGGCGCCCCACCCCCGAATCTCGTATCGACCCTCGTCCGCCATCCCATGGATCTGATCGATGACGGCAGGGGGAAACGTGTAGCTCTCGCGTAACGGCAGATG
>JAYTFI010000527.1:0-8270 GCA_043734485.1 Acidimicrobiales bacterium
CACGAGCCATGGCGAGGAGCCGGTCGAACTCGGCGCGGAACAGAATGGGATTGGTCGCAGCCTCCTCGCCTCGTTCGTGGCCGAGCAATGTCATCGCGACCGTCCAGCCCTGGTTGACCTCACCGACGATGTTCGCAGCAGCAGTTGTCGCGTTGGTGAAAAACACCTCGTTGAACTCGCTGTCGCCCGATAGCGCACGAATCGGGCGGATCTCCACGCCTGGCTGGTCGAGAGGTACGAGCAAGAAACTGATGCCCCGGTGCCGCCGGGCTGTCGCGTCGGTGCGTGCGAGCAGGAAGATCCAGTTCGCTTCCCTGGCCCGCGACGTCCACAGCTTCTGTCCCTCGATCACCCAATGATCCCCATCGAGCGCGGCCGTTGTGCGCAGCGCAGCGAGGTCGCTGCCGGCGCCCGGCTCGCTGTACCCCTGACACCACAGGTCGTCACCCGACAGGATTCGCGGCAGGAACCAGCGCTTCTGTTCGTCGGTGCCCCATCGCAGCAACGTGTTGCCAAGCATCTTGATGCCGAACGTATCGTTGTGGCCCATCGATGGCACGCCCGCCCTTGCGAACTCCTCGACCAACACCACCTGTTCGAGCTTGCTCAGTCCGGCGCCGCCGTATTGCTTCGGCCATGCAACGCCGAGCAGTCCGTTCCGGAACAGGGTCTGGCGCCATGTCGTGACGAACTGATCGGCCTCGTCGCGGTCGGCGATGCTTCCGATGCCGTTCCATCCGTCGGGCAGATGCCGGGCGAGAAAGTCTCGAACCGTGACGCGGAAGTGATTTGCCTCGGCTGAATGACCCGGATCCATCGCGGAAAGTGTAATCATCTAACGATATGGAGAATGGGCCGGATTGCGGCACTTGAGATAAGCCGGACACAATCAGAAGGACGGGGCGCCACCCGGGTGCGGTCAGACGGTGGTGGCACCCATGTCGACGGGCAGTTGAATGCCCGTGACACACCGCGACATGTCGCTGGCCAGATAGACGACCGCGTCGGAGATGTCGCTCGGGTCGGCGACCTGCAGGCTCGACAGGATCGAGCCGAACGACTTCGCGTAGTCGGGGTGCGCGCCCAGCACCACGCCGACATTCGGATCCTCGACCATCGGCGATTGCACACCCCACGGATGGATCGAGTTGACGCGAATGCCGTATTCGCCGAGTTCGATCGCGGCGCTCTTGGTGAGCCCGACCACACCGTGCTTTGCCGCGCTGTAGTGGGCCTGCGCCGGCAATGACTTGATGCCGGCAACCGACGCAATGGCGATCATCGAACCGCCACGACCCCGGGCGATCATCGTCGGCGCGGCGGCCTTGAATGTTCGCCACACACCCGACAGGTTGATGTCGACCATCGCCTGCCATTTGTCTTCTGACATCTCCCAGAACCTGTCCCAGGTGGAGATACCGGCGTTGGCGACGACCACGTCGAGGCCGCCAAATGCCTGCACGCCCTCAGCGACGGCAGCGTCGAGCGAGGCCTGATTGCGAACGTCGGCGACGCGGGCAACGATGCCGCGGCCTTCCTTCTCGACGAGCCGTGCCGTCTCGTCGAGGTCGTCGCGCGTCGCGGTGACGTAGCCGACAGGCGCTGCTTCTGCGCAGATGTCGATGGCGATGATGTCGGCACCTTCAGCAGCCAATCTCACCGCGTGACTACGTCCCTGGGCACGAGCCGCGCCCGTGATGAATGCAACCTTGCCATCGAGTAATCCCATGATTCCGACTTTCGAGCCTGATTAGTGCCACACCAGCGGCAAGCCATTGGTCGGTGTACGCGGGTTGGGAGTGAATTGCACTTCGTGACCGTCGCGGATGCGCAAGCTCGGGATGCGGGTGAGCAGTTCCTCCAGCCCAACGCGAATCTCGAGGCGCGCCAGGTGCGAGCCGAGGCAACGATGGAAGCCGCTCGCGAACGCGATGTGCGGATTCGATTCGCGATGAAAGTTCACCGTCAGCGGATCGTCGAACGCCTCGGGGTCGAGGTTCGCTGCCGCCCATGAGATGACGACTTGCTGGTTCGCGGAGAGGTGCTCGCCGCCGACTTTCATGTCGACCTGCGGATAGCGGTAGCCGGTGGAAACTGGAGACGTGAACCGCATCAGCTCTTCCACGACGGCCGGCCAGAGCGACGGATCGTCGAGCACCTCCTGGCGACGATCGGGATTGCGCGCGAACCAGGTGATGAGGCACGCCATCGATGACGCAACGGTGTCGAGGCCGGCGATCATCAACAGGTAGACAATGTCGAGTTCTTCTTCGCGGCTCAGGGTGTGTCCGTCGACTTCGGTCGTGACGAGCCAACCGAGCAGATCGTCGCCCGGGTCGTCGCGGCTGGAACGCTCTTCGAGCACGCGCTCGAAGTAGGCGTAGCATTTGTCGCTGGCGCTCATGATGTCGGCCATGATCTGTTCGATCGGCTTCGACATGTCGTGCTTGAGGATGCCGTTCTTGAAAGACAGGAAGAACGGAAGGTCCTCCGCTGGTAGGCCCATGATGCCGAGAAAGATCGACGAAGGCAGTGGCTCGCAGTACTCCTCGAAGATGTCGATCTCGCCGCGATCGACGAAGGCGTCGATCAGTGCCCGTGCGAACTCGCGAATGCGGGGCTCGAGCAAGGCCACGCGCTTGGGCGAGAAGAGCGGGTCCAGCAACTTGCGGTATTTGGTGTGCGCCGGCCCGTCGAGGTCGAGCGGGATCAGTGGACGCGTGCCGCCCATCGATGGCCCACGCCCACCGTTGCCGAGCACGTCGTGGCTGCGGGTGATCGCGTTGACATCGGCCATCCGCAGCGATGTCGCGGAACCGTCGGCGTTGTGCGTGAACGGGCACTGCTCGCGGAGCCTGTAGTAGTAGTGCTGTGGGTTTTCGCTGGCCAACATCGCCGCACCTTCTGGGCCGTCGATCGCGTTGCGCTGCATCGCATTGGCGTGGTCCTGTGCGGTCTGGTCGTGGCTCATGTCATCCTGCGCCTTCCACTGCTTCTCGGAGACCGTCGGGCATCACGTTGCCACCGTCGCCAAGATCGCTCGGCAACACGATGGACGTGCGGGCGAAGTTGCCGCCGTCGACGGACGCCAGTGTCTGGCCGGTCATGTACCGCGATTCGTCGCTGGCCAGGAACAGGGCGACGTAGGCGTTGTCTCGCAGAGCGGGTGGGGTGTCGAGGCGCAGCGGCATTGCACGCTTGTCCGGGTCCCACGGTTCCATCTGCTCGTAGCTGAGGCCGAGCACCTCGGCCTCTTGTGGCAGCGCGAAGTTGATCGACATGCCATGCGTGGGCGCCAGGCCATTGGCGCGTATGCCGTACTTGCCCCACTCGATCGCGGCAGCCCTCACCAGGCCGTTGGCACCGGCTTTGCTCGCCGTGTATGCCGGGAAACCCGGGTAGGCATTGAACGACGCGGCCGAGGTGGTGGCCAACAGCGTGCCGCCGTGGCCCTGGGCGACCATCTGCGTTGCAGCGTGCTTCCAGGCCAGGAAGATGCCGGTGAGGTTCGTCGCGATGATGTTGTTCCAGTCCTCGAGCGACAACTCGTGGAACACGTTCGCGCCGAAGCCGGGTTCGGGGATGCCCGCGTTGGCGTACATGATGTCGATCCGGCCGAAGTGATCGACTGCCGTTTGCACCAGGCGTTCCATGTCGCCCTCGACCCGCACATCAGCGTGGATGGCGAAGGCCTCGCCCCCGGCAGCGACGACTTCGCCGGCCACCTTCTCGGCCCGGCCGTGCACGTAGTCGCTGGTGATGATCTTGGCGCCCTCGCTCGCGAACAGCAATGCGCATTCGCGACCCAGACCGGACCCCGATCCGGTGATCGCGACAACCTTGTCTTGCAGACGCATCTGCCAAACCCCCTCGTTCCTGTGGGGGCAGTGCCCCGATGTCCTTGACTATAGAGGATAATGATCTAGCTGAACAGCCCGAGTCGACGAACCGCATAGAAACAGTACTCTCCGATCCAATGAGCGAGACGACCGAGGGGATCGGTGAGTTCGACGAACTCCGGCGCAACGTGCGCGGGTGGCGCACGCCGACCATCCCCAGAGATTGGCGTGAGCAACAGCGCGGCGCCGATCATCACCAATACATCGAATTCCAACGGTGGTGGCGCGACCGGTTGGCCGAGGCAGGGTACTTCATCCCGCACTGGCCTCGGGCGTCGGGCGGCGTCGAGATTCCAATTCGGTCGGTCCATCGGATCGTTCCAGGCGATCAAACACCGGCTCGCCGACGCAGGTGTTGCTCGTCGAGACCAGTCGGGTAGCAGCCGACAACGCGGCGGCTGCCGTCGACTTTGCGGGGGATTTGGTGTCGCAGCGCAAGCGTGTGATCGCCGGCGTCACAGCGAAGGCCTACGTGTGCGACGCAGCGGTGAAGATCTGCGGCGACTCGCTGCTGAGTCACGGCGGCGATGCCGGGTGAGTCGAGATCGACCAGAGCATGCTTCGGAATGACGTGCGCAACGCCTCGAGACTCATCAGCGGTCCTCCCTCGGGCGAATGGTTCAGGATGGCCATATAGCTCTTTCAACAGAGGACCTCGCTGCGAGGCTCGGTGGTTGCGTCCAGCGCGACGGCATATGATAATGCAATACAATCATCTGCCTCTTTGTGAGGCGACGACAAGGAATGACGCGGGGACCGACGATGCGTGACGATGTGCGTGAGATCAAGTTCGAGGACATGAGCCGCGAGCTGCGGGCGCTCATCGCCTACGAGCCGAACGGTTCGTTGAACGTCGAGGTTCCACAGGCGTTGATCGACGAAGTCCGTCGGACGTCACCAGTGGTTCGGTGGGAGATGGGCGTCGGGTTCTTCGGAATGGACGATGTCGTGGCCGCTGCCCGAAATCCTCATCTGGTGTCGACGGACCCGTCCACCGGTGAGGCGTTCGGGATGGGTACGGCGGAGCCGCTCATCCCGCTGCACCTCGACGGTGACATCCACCGGCACTATCGCAAGCTGCTCGACCCGCTGTTCACACCGAAGAAGATGGCGCTCCTCGAACCGCAGATCAGAGAACTCGCCGATCAACTCATCGATGGCTTCATCGGCGACGGTATTGCCGAACTGCACTCTGCGCTCTGCGTGCCGCTGCCTTCGACGATCTTTTTGACGTTGTTCGGCATGCCGCTGGAGGACGCCGAGTACCTCAATGCGAAGAAGAACCGCATTCTGAAGAACGAAGGCACCTCGATGATCGAGATGGAGCAGATCGGCCGCGCCGCAGGGGTCGAGTTGGACGCGCACCTTCGGTCCCGGCTCGCGGAGCGACGGGCGGAGACCACTCGCAGCGACGATCTGCTCGACAGCTTCATGTATTTCCAGGTCGACGGACACGGGCTCAAGGATGACGAGATCGTCAACTTGATGCACATGTTCACGATCGCCGGCCTCGACACGGTAACGTCATCGCTGTCGTGCATTCTGGCGTGGTTGGCCAAGCATCCCGTCGAGCGGCGGCACCTGGTGGCGCACCCCGAGGAGTTGGGCAGAGCGATCGAGGAGATCATGCGCTTCGAGAGTCCGGTTCCGTCCGGCGGTGGCCGATGGGCTGCGCAGGACACCGACATCAACGGTGTCGCAGTGAAGAAGGGTGAGATGATCTACCTCTGCTGGGCCAGCGCCAATCTCGATCCCGCAAAGTTCGATCGGCCGTTCGACACCGCCCTCAGCCGTGAGAACAACGCGCACATCGCGTTCGCTGCGGGATTCCACCGCTGCCTCGGCTCGCATCTCGCACGGGCCGAGTTGCGCGTGGCGGTCGACCAGCTCCACCGACGGATCCCCGACTACTGGATCACCGAAGGCGACGAGGTCGAGTACGAATTCGCCGGAGTGCGCCAGGCAAAGCGAGTCCCGGTCACGTTCAACGCTGCGCTCGATCAGTAGACGCCGTAGCCACCGTCGATGCGGAACGTGTCGCCCGGGTGGAAGCTCGATAGAGCGCTGCCGCCGCGCTGACGATCGCGACCTCCTCCGTCGCCACAGTGAAGGCGAGGAAGGCCCAAGATCGCGCCATGCATCGAGGGGCACGGTGGTGTCGTCGCCGGTCATCACTTCGACACAGACGTGATCGGCGCCCGCGTCAAGGTGCTCGGGGCGGGCACAGTGGACGTGACGATCGCCGAGGCCACGAGTGTGCCGACGGAGTCGCGCACCCGGACCTCCGACACTTGGATGCCCCGGCCGGCTTTGATGCACACGCCGACGGCCGTCAAGTCGCTGGTGGCCGTTGCCAGGTAGTTGATGTTCATCGACACCGTCGCGATGAATCCCTCGGCGCCGACCGCAGCGAGCGACGCAGCGGTCCCGCATGTGTCCGCCAGCGCAGCGACGACTCCGCCATGGAGTCCGTTGGTGGAGTTGCAGAGTTGTTCGGCGTGCGGCAGAAACATTCCCACCGACTCGTTCGTCCACATCGTGACCTTTAACCCACACAGCCGGTTGAAATGCACCTTGGATTCGAAATGCCTGGCTTGGCGCTCCCATCTCGTTCGTTGCTCGTCCGTCGGACCGGGATTCGCTTCAGCCCGACTCCTTGCTGCTTCGTCCGTCATGCAATGGTCCTCCTCGTGGCGAGAATGAGTATAATAGATGAAATGAATATGCTCATCCCCTCTCTTATCGTCGAGGAAGACGGTCCGGTCCGAATCGTACGGTTGAACCGGCCCGACGCGTTGAACGCCTTCGATGTCGAACTGCACCACCGGTTCGGCGCGTTCTGGGCCGAGCCCGAGAGCGACACAACGTTCGTGCAGTCGTGTTGACCGGGAACGGACGAGCATTCTCGGCGGGTGGAAACCTCGACGGTTGGCCGCGCTGCCGCCCCAAGCGGTGCAGGACACCAAGCCGTTGCTGAGTCAGATCTTACGAAACAACGCCGTGCAGACCCTTGGGATGGGGATCGCCGCCGAGAGTCAGTCCCACGACACAGCGGAGTATGCCGATTTCCCGCAGAAGATGAAGATCAGAGGCCGCTGACTCCATGGACTTCGCCTATTCGAACGATGAGGAGCTGTTCCGCGACGAACTTCGTGACTGGCTGTCGGACCATCTGGTCGGCGAGTTCCGAAAGTACCTCGGCGTCGGTGGCCCCTCCGACGATTCGCATTGGGAGATTCGCAAAGAGTGGGAGAAAGAGCTTGCCGCCGACAGGTGGCTGAGCATCTCATGGCCCAAAGAGTACGGCGGTCGCGGTGGCACGTTGAACGAAGAGATCATCAGCTATCTCGAATTCGCCGATGCCCGCGCGCCCTACTGGGTCGGTGTCCAAGGCCGAGATCTGTTCGGCCCCACGCTGCTGCATTTCGGCAGTGACGCCCAGAAGGCCCGGTTCCTGCCACCGATCACGCGCGTCGAAGAGTTCTGGAGCCAGGGGTTCAGCGAACCCGAGGCCGGTAGCGATATCGCGTCGCTTCGCACCAGAGCTGTGCTCGACGGCGACGAGTGGGTCATCAACGGCCAGAAGATCTGGAACACGTTCGGTATGAACGCGGACTGGATCTACGTCCTGTGCCGCACCGACCCCGGCTCGCAGCGGCACCGGGGAATCTCGATGCTGATGGTGAAACGTGATCAGCCCGGCATTGAGGTGCGGCCGATCCGCACGATCTCTGGCACCCATGAATTCTGCGAGGTGTTCCTCACCGATGCTCGTACACCCGCTGACCATGTGATCGGAAAGGTTGATGGGGCGTGGGAGGTCATGATGGGCACACTCGGCCAAGAGCGTGCACTCACTACCCTGCCCATGATCCTCGGTTTCCGCTACGAGGTCGAGGCCGCGATCGAAACCGCCCGCCGTCGGGGTGCTATTGGCGATCCGGTGGTCCGCCAACAGCTCGCCAAGGCCCACGCCGGCATGGAGATCATCCGCTGGACCAACTACCGAATGCTCACGGGTCTGATGCGCAAGGGAGAGTTGGGCCCGGAGTCGTCGGTGGCCAAGCTGATGTGGGCAGAGTGGCATCGGGAGATGGGCGAACTGGCGATGCGGCTCGAGGGCATCGGCTCCGACCTCGTGGGTGACGGTTATGAGTTGAACCCGGTGCAGCTCACAGCACTCAACGCCCGCGCTGAGACGATCTACGGCGGGTCCAGCGAAGTGCAACGAAACATCATCGGAGAACGGGTGCTCGGGTTGCCGAAATGAGACGGCTACCGGTCGGTTTCGCGCCACGCCGGAGTCCTTCGAATCCAGCGAGCTAGGCAACGACGCCGGAGTTGCGCGGCATGGCAATCTCCGCCGAGGAA
>JAYTFI010000528.1:0-3157 GCA_043734485.1 Acidimicrobiales bacterium
TCGGCGATCTGGCGCACGACGGGAAGGAGGCGTTCGACGATGATGGGGGCGAGTCCGAGGCTCATCTCGTCGATCATCAACACCTGCGGGTCCGACAGAAGCGCACACGCCACGGCGAGCATCTGCTGCTCCCCACCGGATAGCAGGCCGCTCTTGCGGGGCTGGAGGCTTTCGAGGGCGGGGAAGTACCCGAGAACCTGATCGACGGTCACCGTGCTGGCACGGTGTCGGTGGAGGCGCATGTTCTCGGCCACGGTGAGTTGGAAGAAGAGGCCCCTGTCCTCGGGCACGAGGGCGACGCCGGCACGCGCCACGACGTGGGTGCTGCGGCCCCGGATCGACTGTCCGAGGATCCGCACGTCGCCGCCGATGATCGGAAGGGTGCCGGCAATCGTCCACAGCGTGGTGCTCTTGCCGGCGCCGTTCGGACCGAGGAGGGCCACCAGCTCACCGCGCTCCACGTGCAGGTCGAGACCTCGAACGGCAGTGATGCCGGCGTGGCCGGCCACAAGCGCCTGCACCTCGACCGCGCTCACAGAACCGTCCCGGTGAGGCCGCTGTTCGATCCGACGGACACCTGCCGAGGCCCGGGTTCTTCTTCACTGTCCGCAGCCGTGTCGCCGACTACGGCACCTCCCGTGCTGCCCAGGTACGCCTCCACGACCCGAGGATCGACCCGTATCTGCGCGGGTGTCCCCTCGGCGATGAGCGAGCCGAACTCGAGCACGTAGATGTAGTCGCACACGTCGAGCACGAGGCTCATGTCGTGGTCGATGAGCAGCACGGCGATGTCGTGCCCGACGATGTCGTGGAGCCGACGACCGAGCGTCTCACTTTCCAACGTATCGAGACCCGCAGCGGGTTCATCGAGAAGGACCACCTTCGGCCGGGTGGCGAGTGCCCGGGCCACTCCGAGCAGCTTCTGCTGACCGAGCGACAACGTGGCCGGCTTCCGATCGGCGTCGGCCGTCAGGCCGAGAAGCCCCAACGCCCAGTCCACATCGGTCGTGTCAGCGGGTCGCGTCGGGCGCATCACATCGGCCAGCACGGCCCCGAGCGTGGCCGTCTCCGAGGCCACCAGCGCGTTGTCCCTGACGGTGAGATCGGTGAACAGCTCCATCGCCTGCCACGTGCGGGCCAGGCCGAGCCGGGCCCGGGCGTGGGCCGCCATCCCGTCGATCGGCTGGTCGTCGAAGCGGACCGATCCACGTGTGGCGACGAAACCCGTGAGGGCGTCGATGAACGTGGTCTTTCCGGCACCGTTCGGCCCGATGAGGCCCACGATCTGGCCGGCCGCGACCTTCACCGACACTGCGTCGAGGGCGACGAGGCCCCCGTAGGAGACCGACAGCTGGTCCGTTTCGAGCAGGACCTTTCCCGGCGGGCGGGCGGATGACCGAGGCGCTCTGGTCGCCGGCCCGCCGTCGACTGTCGTCGGGAGGGTGCGCGCCGCGACCGCGTTCTGGGCATCCAGTCGGGGGCCGCCGCGCTTCGCCAAGCGCGCCATCAGCGGGCCGAAGTTCTGCCGGGTCGCGCCGGCGATGCCGACGGGATTGAAGATGGCGGTCAGGATGAGGCTGACGCCGCTGATGAGGCCGTAGGCGTTGCCGAGGTTCTCGAAGATGCGGTTGAAGATCACGTAGGTGATTCCCAGTGGGGCAAATGTTCCCGCCACGAGTGCACCGGCGATGGAGGTGATCCCTCCGAGATAGGCGAAGGCCAGGAAACTGACACCCACGAGAGCGCCGAACGAGTCGGCGGACAATTGGCCGCGGCTGTACCCGATGAGCGTGCCGCCTAGCCCGGCAAGCGCCGAGGCAATGGCAAAGCCGGTGAGCTTGGTCATCGACACGTCGATGCCGAGCGACGCCGCCGCCCGCTCGTTCGAGCGCACGGCGAGGAAGCGTCGTCCGGTCGAGCCCCGGGCCAGGTTGCCGACGGCCAGCGACACGGCCACCAGCACGGCCAGCACCATGATCCCGAACGGGAGGCGGGCGATGCTCGAACTGCTGCGCACGCTGAGGTCCAGGCCGAACACCTTCGGATCGGGGATCAGGTTGCCGGAGAGCTTGGTGAAGTTGGGATTGCGGAACACGAACCGTTCCAGGGCTACTGCGAGGGCCAAGGTGACCACAGCCAACTGCGCACCACGGATCCGCAATGCCGGAAGTCCGGCGACCACACCGAGAATCGTGGCCAGCACCACGGCCATGAGCGTCGAGATCGGAAATGCTATGTGCGCATCCGATGCCAGCTTGGAGACGGCGAACCCGGCTGAGCCGGCGAAGGCGGCCTGAGCGAGAGAGATCTGCCCGATGAAGCCCGTCAGCAGCACCAGTGACAAGGCGATGATGGCCACGATCATGCTCGTGATCAGACCGAACCGGTAGCTGCCCTTCGTCACGATCAGCAGAATCAGCCCAAGAAGCGCAACGGGGACGACAACCTTCGGTCGGTTCCGCGGTAGCACGACTTCCGGCAATGGATCGGCCTCCACCGAACCGCGGCTAGGCAATGAGCGGCCGGAGACGAACAGCACCCCGATGACCACAAGGAAAGGCACCGCATCACCGATACCGGTCTTCGCCCACACCGGCCACCAGGTCTTGGTGCCGAGCAAAGTCGCTTCCGACTGGATCGCGCCGAGTGCCAGGCCCGCCGCGATCACGACACCGATGTACGTCAGCCTCCCCACGAGCGCACACGCGAGGGCCGGGACGACGACAAGCGTGAAGCCGACGGCGTTCAGTCCCGTCGAGGGCGAGGCGAGGATGAACAGCAGTCCGACGACCGTCGAGGAGATGAGCCAGGTCGTTGCCGCGAGGAACTGCGGGGAGAAGCGGGCCAGCGACGCGGCCCGTTCGTTCTCTGCCGCAGCCCGTGTCGCGAGGCCCAACCTGGTGAAGCGGAAGTACGCCCACAGCGCGGCGCCGATGAGCACCGCGATGAGGGTCAGCCACAACCGGTCACGGGGAATGGATATCCCCGCGAGCTCGAAGGTGCGATTCGGAAGGATCGGCTCCACCCGTCTCGGCGTGGAGTCGAAGTTGATGACCACCAGGGCCTGAAGGGTGATCATCAAGCCGACCGAGGCCACGACCTTTGCCAGCGCGGGCGCCTTGCGAAGTGGCCGGAACACCAGGAAATGGGCGAGAAG
>JAYTFI010000529.1:0-2071 GCA_043734485.1 Acidimicrobiales bacterium
CGTACGACGGTCCAACCGCGTCGAACATTTGCGGCCAGGGCAGGAGTCGAGGGGGCGACGGGCGATGCCGTGTCGGGCGATGCCGTGTCGGGGATGGCAGCCGGCCGTCCTAGGAACCGTTCCCAGTCGTCGTCGGTGCGCAGCTCGATTGTGGGCGCGGCGTCGACGCGCGTGGAGGCACCCGTCCGCTGATCGCTCACCGGATCGGATGGGGGGGAGGACGCAAGCAGCATCGGGAGAAGCATCGGCGGCTGGCCCCACCACCTGTAGAGGACCTCAAGACATCAGGTGCCGTCGCCGATGCGAGTCGAGTGAGAGCGGCGTCGAGATCAGGTGCACTCACGCCCGCCGCCCTTGCGGTGTCGGGTGTTGCTGCGCTCGTGAGCACGATGGCCGTCGTTGCCGCACTCGCCGGACCAACCTCGCCCACAAGTGACTTCGCCGCCTTCTGGCGAGCGGGTCGATGGCTGACCGGCGGGCGTGGCGGAGATCTGTACCCCTCGTCGAGCTTCGGGGCCCTGCGGCCAGTCGTACGCGATGGCCTGTTCAAGGGCTTTCTCAACCCGCCGCACACGGCGGTCTTGTTCGCGCCGCTCGCGCACCTCGGGTTGCGTGCGGCGGCGCTGGCCTTTGCGTTGTTCAATGCCATGTTGGTGATCGGGCTTGCCGGGCTCGCCTGGCGCTATTTCCGATCGCTCGGCGTTGCGCGGTTGCCGCGTGCGACGGCCGTGCTGCTGATCGTCGCCTGCCCGGCGGTTGCGACGGCGGTCGTGAACGGCACGATGTCGCTGCTGATCCTGGCGGCTGTGCTCGTTCTGATCCGCCTGGATCGCGACGGCGATGCCTGGTCGACCGGCATTCCCCTTGCCGTCATGGCATGGAAACCCCAATTCGCTGTGCTCCCACTCGTCTATCTGGTGGCCCGTCGGCACTACCGTGCCGTCACCACTGCCGCGGCGATGACGCTTGTCTCGATCGCCGCTTCGCTCCCTTTCACCGGTGTCGGTCCATGGCGCTCGTATGTCCCGTTCCTCGACCGGTACGCCGCGACCCTCGACATCTGGGATGCGCGCAAGACCGACCAGCACTGGCTGCCGAGCCAGATGCTGAACGTGCGGGGTCTGCTCGTGCGTGCCCTGGGGTTCGACTCGGTATCGGCCATCAATACGATCAGCGCGCTGACCATCGTTGCCGCGGTAGTTCTGGTGTTCGCGCTCGGGCGCCGGGTGATGCGCAGTTCGGGCACGAGATCGCTCGATGCCTGGGGTGCCGTTGTCGCGCTGACCGTTGTCACGAGCCAGCACACGAACGTCTCGGACGGGGTCGTCCTGCTGGTTCCGGCGGTGCTGCTCTCGATCCACGGTAGAAGGCGGCGAGCCGACCTGCCCCTCGCCGACGTGCCCACCGGGGTGATGCGCCCGCGGGTACTGCTGTGGTGGGTGGCGTGCCTCGACCTTGCGATGATCTTCGGGAATCCGTCCGGTCGCACGCCGCTGTTGCCCTGGTCCGCTCTCGCCGCAGTGGCGCTCGCGACGGTCGCAAGCGTCCGCGCGTTCGGCACGTCCGGTACCGGGGCTCGTGCGCCGGCCAGGTCAGTCCGACCCGCTCGGCGGGCCGAGCGCAGCCCGCTCAAGCAAGCGCAGGTCGGCGTCGATGGCGGGGGAGTGATCGCTGCCACCCCCGTTCGCCCTGACGCGACGCGGCGGGGCACAGGCAGCGGACAGATGGTGTTCCTCGATTCGTTCCTTCTGGCCACGTTGGCAATTGCGATGACGGTGATGCCGTACGTGATCGTGGGTCGAGGTCCCGACGCTTGGCAGATGAGCGCGTCGCTCTCGTTCGCCGACCTCATCGCCCTCGTCATGGCGGCCATCGGCATGCCTGCGTTCGTATGCCGCCTGCGTGGCCGGGAGGCCGATCGGCTCATATGGGCCGGGCTTGCGGTGTTTGCTGTGCTCGTCGTCACCACAGCCGCGCACCTCAGCCCTCGCGGTGTCGTGTTGACAACGCGGTTCCTCGTGGGCGTGATGCTCGCCGACCTGATCGCCCGCACCGACGCTCGGCGGCGCGA
>JAYTFI010000530.1:0-1719 GCA_043734485.1 Acidimicrobiales bacterium
CGCCATGGTGACGGTCACCGGTCCACTGGACACAGGAGCCGCGGCCTTCTTCTTCACGGGCTTCGCCTTCGCGTTCGCCGGCGAGGCAAGCAGGCCGACGCCGACGCCGAGGACGAGAAGGACGGCGGCACCGACCCGAACGGATGAACCTCGGAAATTGTCCATGCGCGTTTCTAGTTGCCCCCCGATCAGCACCGCCACGCAGGGAAACACCAGTTCACGCAATTTCCGCAACGCGACGCACCGCGTCTCGCCAGGTCAGGTCAAGGTCAGGTCGTGATCTGGATCGGCACACCCAGCGGCAGCGTCTTCGCCAATTTCGTGATCGCCACATTGCTCAGTCGAATGCAACCGCTACTTGCAGCAGTGCCGATAAGGGCGGGTTTGTTCGTGCCATGAAGACCGAGTCGGCCGTCGCCGCCGGCGAAGTCGAACACCGACTCGGAGAACCCCGAGAGGCCGAACGCGTATGGGCCGTAGGCACCGTTCGGTCCCCCCTTCGGCCGGATGAGATCGACGGTGTAAAAAAGTCCGGTCGGGGTGGGACGGCTCGAAAGGCCGACACCCACCTTCTCCTGCTGGATGACCCGGCCGGAGTTGCACACGGTCAGCAGCCGCGCGCCGAGCTGCAGCTTCATGAAGTACGAGTGCTGATACGTGTGGACCTCGTTGGCCTTTATCCAGCCGGTGACGCCATTGGGGCGCTGTGGGACATTCACGTTGAGCCACGTACCCTCGGTCTTGTTCACCGTGAACACGCCCGCACCCTGGAACTCCGACCCGACAGCCAGGTAGAACTGCGGCTGTTTCGTGTCGTCTGGCTCCGTGTACACCTTGATCGTGGCGCCGTACTTGGTGTTTGTCATCGCGGCCACGGTCGTGTTCGTGGCTGCCGGACAGGGATTCACAATCGGGGCAGTGGCCTGCTTTGACGTCGTCTTGGTTGCCGCCTCGGCCGCAGCCAGTGGGGCAAGCGAGACCACGGTGATGGCGACCGCAGCGGCGGCAAGACTCCGGCGACGGGGCCGCCGCGGGGCCGATTTTCCAGCGGTCGCTAGGGTACGTGGGCGGAACATCGGATGGGACTCCTTCGGACGGGGGAAGTCGATTTCGGGATGTGTTCAGCGCATCGACGCGTGTCAGGCGAGTTCGGGCTCCGTACGATGAAACGGGAGCGAACGATTCGGATGGGCAGCAAGCAACTGTAGGCCGTGAGAGCGCGGTCACAGCGCTTCACGCCCGTCAGACACGACGCTGCAGGTCAGCATCACGATCGGTGCGCACGTTCACCGCGTCGAATGCCCGTGGCAACCGTCAAGCGGCATTCGGATCGGGTGCATCGAGCACCCAGTCCGCAGTCGGCACGGCGAGGTCCACCGAAAGCGGGCGGTTCGACCGGTGTTCGAGGTTCAAGGAGCCATCACGGGCGAACGCGAGGGCCGCCTCACCCGAAACCAACTGCCGGACGGCGTCGCCCATGAGCGCACCACGCCAACCTCGGGAGAGCCGGGCATCGTCGTCACTGCGCAGGAACGAGATGAGATCCGACCTCGTGGCCAGCAGCGACGCGTCGATCTTCGCGTCCCGTGCGAGCTGGGACACCCACGCGGAAACGAGCGTCAGCGCAGGCCGGAGCCGCTTGTCGAAATCCTCGGGCTCCGGAAGCTGCAGCGCAGTCGCCGGCAGCTCCCCGGCTCGCTCGATGGCCTGGAGGATCTC
>JAYTFI010000531.1:0-5612 GCA_043734485.1 Acidimicrobiales bacterium
GATGCAGGCGGTCGCACCGGTCAGGCGAAAGCGCTTCGGCGTTGCCGTCTCCACGACCCCGGTCCGGGTGCCGCCGAGCAGCAGCGGGATTGTTCCGTCGCCAAGGCGGACGTCGCTGAACACCGGCGTCGAGGTCACCGATACGCGGAATCGGCCGGCAATGTCGGTGTGCGGGTCGATGATCAGCGTGTAGGCCTCGCTGCTGGCCACGGTGGCAAATCGTTCGCTCAGCTGTGGCTCCTGCCCAAGACGGCCGGAAAGGACCTCCTCCTCCAGGTTCCTGTTGTTGCTCCACACCAGACGTCCCCTGGCGTCCCAGATGCTCATGTCGACCGCGGTCGGCTGGAACGTGGTGTTCCGATACCGGAGCACCTCCGGCTGGATGATCTGCGGGGTAGCACTCGTCAGCTTCACCGTGAGGCGGGCGAACTCGTTCGGGCCGAGCTGAACGTCGGTCTTGTCGCCGACGCTGAGCACGTCGTCGACATCGACGGAGCCCTTGTACGAGCCCCCACCGCCGACCTTCAGCAGCGACACCTTGAGGTCGCGCACCGCATTTCCGGCTGGTCGCAGCTCGACAGCCCACCGGCCGGCTTTGTCTGCGGTGAGGGTCGTGATGGCGCGTTGCTCGCCGTTGTCCTCGGTCCACTGCCACGGGCTCAGGTTGGACGTGAACTTCCCGCTCGGGTCGCGTACGGCCAGGCTGATGGGACGGATGTTTGTGCCGGTGATCTGCAGGGCGTACCGGCCGCCCGCATCGAGGGTCAGCGAACCGATGGCCGCGAACCAGGCGCGGTTGCGGATCGTGACCGGTTCGCCGGTGGCGGGAACGCTTGCCGCCGTGTCCTCGCCGCGGTAGACCCCGAAACGCTGTCGGTTCGGTTTCGCGTCGCTCTGGATGGGGCCCGTCCACGACACGAATGGCGGCTTCGTCGGTGAGAACACGACGGGCGCGGCAAACACCTTCAGCCGCCCTGACGCATCCTCCTCCCGGTCGATCCAGGGTTGGCCCCACGGCTCGACGTTGGCCGATGTCGGTGACGACAGGACCGCACGCTCGGCCGGGCTCCCCCAGAACGGGATCACAATGCTCTGCCAAAGACCCGGTGCCCGGTCGACAAGCGGGTCCTTCGAGGTGTCGATCAGCAGATCGTTGGGGATCTCGTCCAGGCGGCCCGTGATGATGGCCGGGGGGTTCTCCGCCGGGTAGCTGCCGGTGAGGATCACGTCCTGGTCCTTGGTGAGCACGAACGTGACCCCGGGGTCGCCGTCGGGGGACGGCGGCCGCCGCTCGCGTTCGATCGAGGCGATCCCACCGACGCAGCCGATGGGACGCGCTGCAGTCGCCGACCAGTCGTTGGCGCAGAACTGCACGCCTTCCTGACCGCCGGGAACACTCAGCCGGTACCGCTGGCCGCCTTTCGCCGGGATCCGGGCGTACTGCTGTCGTACCTCGGCCGAGCTGAAGCTGACCGGCTGCCCGACCGCTCCCCGCACGACGACGGCGTTGGGGTCGACGGTCCGGACACTTGCGTTCACCGGCGAGCGGAGGCCGGCGTCCACGATGATCAGGTACCGGCCGCTGTCCTGGAGCGCGACCGTCGACTCGCCGCTGGCGATGGTGGCGCCGTTGGGGTCCTGCAGCCGCCACGGCCGGCCGGCTTTGATGGCGATCGTCTGGCCGGCAGTGCCGGTGAAGAGGAACGTTGCCGCCTGCTCGGTGAAGGCGGAGGCTTCGGGCCCGTCGATGGTCAGCGGCGTCGCATCGACCTGGACGTCACCGCCGCCTATCGGCGGGGCTGGCAGTACGGCGACGGGCGTGGTGGTCGCCGGGACAGGCGTTGGTGTGACTGGCGTGGGTGCGACCGTGGTCGGGCTGACTTGCGCCGACGCGGCCCGCGATGGCAGGGCGGCGAGGGCGCAGAGGCCGGCCAGTGCCAACACTGCGGTCACTGCAAGACCCGAACGATGGACGTTCATTCGTTTCGCCATAGCGGGAGGCTACGGCCCCGCCGGTCCCCGCCCGGACTGCCACCGGTCGCCTGCTGCCGGGATCACATGTCGGAACCGTGCGTTTCACGACGCATCTGCGTCGTAACGTGCGGTTGTGCAGAGGCGAGCGTTGCGGGTCTCGACGTGGAGAGCAACCCTCCTCGTGACGGCCGCGATCGCGGCCGTCGCCTGGCTCGGGCATGGCGGATCGGCGGCATCGGCGGCCGACCCACCCGCCGGCCCGAGCGTCTCGGTACGCATGGCCGTGGTCGGCATCGAGCGGGCCCCGGGGCGTTCCTATCCGCTCGAGGCGCGCTGCACGAGGAGCGACGGCACGGTTGTGCTGCCGGCGCCGAACACCTCGCTGCCGGCGACGCCGGCCATCCTGCCGTTCACGCTTGCGGCAACGGCTACGAGGACCCTCGGCGTGACCGACTTCCCGACCCTGACTGCGGCCGACTCCTGCATCGTGCGGGCCGCCGGGGCCGAGGGTGCCGAGACCACCTACCGGACCTCACAGGCGGCACGCGCCGACGGTTCGACGCCGGACCCCGCCCCGGGCGTGCTCGAAAGCGGCGGCTACCACGCTGCGCCGGCCCGGGCCAACGGGCAAGCCGTCACCGTCACCCAGGCGTTCAACGGCGACGTGCAGGTCACCGCCCGCATCACCGGCGCCGTCAGCACGGCGGCCACGGCCCCTTCCGTCCTCGCCGTCGAACTGCGCTGCGGCTCGGGCTTCCTCCAGAGCGCCCGGCTGACCGACGGCCAGGCGCAGCTCTTCACCGGTATTCCGGTCGGCACCGTCTGCCGAGTGGCCGACCTCCAGGGCGGGGGTGCCCGCTACGCCGACAACAGCGGCGACCCGAACGACGGGATCGTCACCGTGGTCGCCACCCCGGCCTCATGCTGGGACCTCCGGGTGACGGGTCCGGAGTGCCGGGTGAGCATCGCCGTGACCCTGTCCGCGGCGCCGGGCCCGACCGACGGTGACGCCCCGACCACGACGTCGCCGACCACAACGACGTCGCCGTCGACCACGGCGGTGCCGGCCACAACCGCCGCCCCAGCGGTGACTCCGGCTCCCGCGACGCCGGTCGAGGCGACTCCGCAGTTCACCGGCTGACGCATCCGGTTCCAAGCCCTCCGAAGCGCGGCTATCCTTGCCAGGCTTCACTGACCTCTGTACCCGCTTGCGCGGCTCGCCTGACCGGGCGGCTGCGTCCGGCAACGCTAGGAAAGCTCGTCTCGTGCGTACGTTCACCCCAAAGCCCTCAGACATCACCCGCTCGTGGCTCGAGATCGACGCCACGGGCATGACGCTCGGGCGGCTGTCGACCGAGGTTGCGTCCCGTCTGCGGGGCAAGCACAAGCCGATCTTCTCGCCCCACGTCGACACCGGTGACCACGTCATCATCACCAACGCCGACAAGGTGCACCTCGATGGCAAGAAGGCCGACGAGAAGCTCTTCCAGCGGTACTCCGGGTACCCGGGCGGCCTCAAGTCCCGCTCCTACGCCGAGCTCATGGTCACCAAGCCCGAGGAAGTCGTCCGCATCAGCGTGCGCGGCATGCTCCCGAAGAACACACTGGGGCGCCAGATGCTCAAGAAGCTGAAGGTCTACTCCGGGCCTACACACCCGCACTCGGCACAGTCGCCGGTGAAGATCGACTTCCCCCAGGCCCGCCGGGCCTCCTGACGGTCTCGCGACCGCATCCCCGCACTTGCGGACCAACTCGCACTGACCTCGTCACAGGATCGCTAGGAGCACCACCGTGTCACTGCCTCTCATTCAGGCCACCGGCCGCCGCAAGCGCGCCATCGCCCGTGTCAGCCTTCGCCCAGGCACCGGCAAGATCACCATCAACGGCCGCACGCTCGAGGAGTACATCCCCTCCGAGCTGCTCCGCATGATCGCCACCGAGCCGCTGAAGCTCACCGAGACCACCGAGACCTACGACATCGCGGTCACGATGGACGGCGGTGGCATCTCCGGACAGGCCGGAGCCCTGCGCCTCGGCATCGCCCGTGCGCTCGCCGAGCTCGAGCTCGAGCGTCGCCCGTCACTGAAGAAGGCCGGGTTCCTCACCCGCGACGATCGCAAGAAGGAATCCAAGAAGTACGGCCTCAAGAAGGCTCGTAAGGCTCCGCAGTACAGCAAGCGCTGAGGAACGCGGGTCCATCCCGTATGTCGCTCCGCTTCGGCACCGACGGGGTGCGCGGCGTTGCCAACACCCAGCTCACCGCCGAGCTCACGCTTGCGCTCGGCCGAGCTGCGGCGCGGGTGCTCGCAGTCCAGTCGGGTACAGACCCGTCGGGTACAGTCCAGTCGGGTGCAGACTCGTCGGCCCCATCGCGACCGATGCTGTTCGTCGGCCGTGACACCCGCCGATCGGGCGCATTGCTCGCTGCTGCGCTGACGGCCGGTCTCACCGCCGAGGGGATCGATGTCGTCGATCTGGGCGTGCTCCCGACGCCCGGAGTGGCCTACGCCTCAGCCCGGGCCGGGGTCCCGGCGGCCATGATCTCGGCCTCCCACAACCCGTTCGAAGACAACGGCATCAAGTTCTTCTCGGCCGGCGGACGCAAGCTCGACGACGACATCGAAGCCCGGATCGAGGCCGAGCTCGACCGTCTCCTCGGACTTACCGCCGATGCCGCGGGCTCGGACCACGTCGTGCCGGCCGGGGCCCTTGTGGGCGAGGTGCGGCACTCAGGGATGGAAGTCGCCGCATACGAAGACGCCCTCGTCGCTGCGCTCGACGGGCGTCGCCTTGACGGGTTGCGGATCGTGCTCGACTGTGCCAACGGCGCCGCTGCGGACGTTGCTCCAGCCGTCTTCCGGCGGCTCGGCGCATCGGTCGTCGTGCTGCATGCCTCGCCCGACGGCATCAACATCAACCACGCCTGTGGGTCGACGCATCCGGACTCGCTGCAGGCGGCGGTGGTGGCCGAGGCCGCCGACATGGGCTTTGCCTTCGACGGCGACGCGGACCGGATGCTCGCCGTCGATCACACCGGGTCCCTCGTCGACGGTGATCAGCTCATCGCCATGCTTGCGCTCGATATGCGTGACCGCGGCCGTCTGGCCCACGACACCGTCGTCGTCACTGTCATGACCAACCTTGGCTTCAAGATCGCCATGCGCAGAGTCGGCATTGACGTCGTGGAGACCAGGGTCGGTGACCGCTACGTTCTCGAGGCCATCGAGGAAGGCGGGCATTCGCTGGGCGGTGAGCAGTCAGGTCACCTGATCTTCCGTGACCATGCAACGACGGGTGACGGGACGCTCAGCGGTCTGCTGGTGGCCGATCTCGTGCGCCGATCGGGCCGCCCGCTGGACGCCCACGGCGCGGTGATGTCGAGGCTCCCCCAAATCCTGCGAAACGTGCGCGGCGTCGACCGGAGCCGGCTGGATAGGGCCGACGCACTCTGGGCCGCCGTTGCCGCTGAGGAGGCGATGCTCGGCGAGACGGGCCGTGTCCTGCTGCGACCGAGCGGAACCGAAGCGCTGGTGCGTGTCATGGTCGAGGCGCCCACGCAGGAGCTCGCCGATTCCGTCTGTGTGCGCCTCTGCCTCGCCGTCGAGCGCGAGCTCGCCTTTCCGGGCTGACGGCTTGCC
>JAYTFI010000532.1:0-1767 GCA_043734485.1 Acidimicrobiales bacterium
ATGCAGCCGCGCTCGTCGACCAGCAGGTTCCCGGGATGGGGATCGGCGTGGAAGAAGCCGTCGTTGAAGACCATCTTGAGGAAGAGGTCGGTGACCCTGGCGGCCACGTCTTGAGGTGAGACACCGGCGGCGCGTAGCGCGTCGAGGTCATCGACTCGGGCTCCGCGCACGAAGTCGAGGGTGAGGACGTTGGCGGTCGACGCCTTGTCGTGGACCGTTGGCACGACGACCCAGGGCATGTCGATGAGGTTCCGCGCCAGCCGGACGGCGTTGGCTGCCTCCACCGTGTAGTCGAGTTCGCAGCGCAGCATCGACCCGAACTCGTCGATCAGCACGGCGAGGCCGATGCGCCGGGCAGGAGGCCACCACCGGTCGAGGTGGTGGGCCAGCCGGGCGAGGATGCACAGGTCGATCGTGACGTGCTCGACGACTCCCGGGCGGCGCACCTTGACGACCACCTCGGTGCCGCCGGCCAGTCGAGCGCAGTAGGCCTGCCCGATGGACGCCGCGGCGATCGGGGGTTCGCGGAAGTCGGAGAAGACGTCGCTCAGGGGACGGGCGAGCTGTCGTTCGACCTCGTCGCGAGCTCGCCACGACCCCTGCAGCGGCGCCGCATCTTGGAGTTGTGCCAGCTCGGACCGGTACTTCTCGGCGAGGAGGTCGGGCCGGGCCGAGAGGATCTGGCCGATCTTGATGTAGGTGGCCCCGAGATCCTCGAAGAGCATTCGCAGATGCTCGTGCCGCTCGTAGGGCTCCCGGCGCGCCTTGTGGTGCAACCGCCCATGGTGGAACGGCACAAAGCGCCCGATCCCCGTGTTCCCGATGAGCAGACCGAGACCGTGTCGGGTGACGATCCGGGCGATCTCTACTCGCCGGGCCCACAGTCGACGCCGCGAGAAGCGGTGCTCACCGAAGCACGTCCACGGAGAGACAGAGGCGTCCCCCTCGACTACCATCGGTGCGGCGGGACGGACCGCCGCACGTCGCGCGGTCATGTCACGTAGGAGACGAGCATGGCCATGCCGCGCTCGAGGTGGTGTTCTCGAACGCTAGGCGCAGCAGCCGCCCGTCGAGCTCGGCGGGTCGGACGTCAGGCGGGGGTGGCGCCGAGGCTGCCGCGTCGGTAGTGCGGACCACGGCGGTGGCGGTCAGGTTCTTCCCCTCGGCCAGCGCGACCAGGGGCCAGGCGCCCGAGTTGGGTTGGACGATCACGTCGTAGCGCTCGCCCATCCCGATGAGCAGCGTGTCGACCTCGACCGGTTCCACCGGGAACCCGTCGGTGTGGGTGACCGTCAGGCGGTGCCCACCGAGTGCGACGCGGTAAGCGGTGTCGGACCCTGCGTTGAGCAGGCGGAGTCGGGCTCGACCGCCCGCGGGTACCTCGATGGTGGCCCGGTCCGACGGGGGGCGGCCGTTGAGCAGGTGCAGCGGGTAGTCGACGTCGCCGGCGTCGCCGCCCAACAGCTCGGAACGGAACATCGACATGCCCATATTCACGGTGCCGGTGCTGCCACCCATGCCACCGCCCTGGTCCATTCCGTCGCCACCCATTCCGCCGCCGCCCATCCCGGTAAGTGAGCGCAGCGTGTCCTCAGGGGTCGTGCCGGTCCCGTCGAGCCAGTCGTCGAGCACCACGAGCTGGTCGACGTCGTAACGGCCCGGCTCGTCACGGGCGTCGATGACCAGCGGTGCGTAGAGCGCCCGGTCGAGCTGGAGGCCCATGTGTGGATGGAACCAGTAGGTGCCGGCGTCGGGAGCGGTGAAGCG
>JAYTFI010000533.1:0-4458 GCA_043734485.1 Acidimicrobiales bacterium
TGAGCACCCGATGGGTGCGGTGAGCGACAATCTGCTCCTTGCCGTCGTGCCGATCCGCCGCGCTCACGTTCCAGCGCACCCACCGAGCCCGACAAGCCCACGTCACTCCAACAGAGCCGCACCCGAATCGATTCAGTAGACGCCACACATCCCGTCGATGGAGATCTCTTCGATCAGCAGTTCGTCGTCGGCCTCGATCAGCTCGAGGTCGGCGTCGGTGTGGTCACGCTCGAGCAGATCGGTGGCGAGAGCAGGCGACATGGGAACCTCCGGTGGTTCATACGGTCGGGTGATGCAAGATCGGGGTCGTGCAAGATCGATGTCGATGTCGATGACAGCGTCAGAACAGCATAGCGACGACAGTGCCGCACACCACCCGACCCGTTCGTACCCAGAAGGCACGACCCTGCAAGTCGACGCCTCGGTAGAGGTCCTTGCCGGTGTCGATGGCCATGTCGTGCTCATGGGCGGATCCCCCCTGCTCCTGCTGCGCCTGCGCTCCCCTGCCCAAACCGTGATCGAGGGTTGGCGCGCGGGCGGACCGATCGGGTCACCGGCGACGGTTCGACGCCTCGCGACACGCCTCGTTGATGCCAACATCGCCCACCCCTGCATACCCCCCGGCGCGGGCCCCTCAGTCGCAGACGTGACCGTCGTGATCCCCGTCCGCGACCGGGCGGTCGAACTGGACGCGCTCTTCACGTCTTTCGGCGATCTCCGCCGCTGCGTGGCCGAGGTGATCGTGGTCGACGACGGCTCGGCCGATCAGAGCGCCGACGTTGCCGAACGCCACGGCGCGACCGTCATCCGGCGGGGGGTGGCGACCGGCCCGGGCGCCGCCCGCAACGCGGCGCTTGGGCGTGTCCGCACCCCACTGACCGCCTTCATCGACTCCGACTGCGTCGCGTCGCCCGACTGGCTCGACGCACTGCTCCCCCACTTGGCCGATCAACAGGTGGCGATCGTCGCCCCGAGGGTTGCTTCGCTCGCGGACCCGTCATTGATCGGCCGCTACGAGTCGATCCGCTCGGCACTCGACGTCGGACCCGGTCCCGCCATTGTCCGCCCCGGAACGCGCGTCGCCTATGTGCCGGCGGCTGCGCTCCTTGCCCGCACCGCGGTCGTCCGCGAGTTGGGAGGCTTCGACGAGTGCATGCGTGTCGGCGAAGACGTCGACCTGATCTGGCGGACGGTCGCCGCCGGCCACGACGTGCGGTACGAACCCGCATCGGTGATCCACCACCGCCCCCGTACCTCGTTGACCGCGTTCGCCCAGCGACGGTATGCGTACGGAACATCCGCGGGGCCGCTGGCCCACCGCCATCCCGGTCAGCTCAGCCCGATCGTTCTGTCCCCTTGGAGTGCGGCGGCATGGGCCGCGTTGGCCACGACGACGCCGATGGGCACGGCTGCGGGCGTCGCCATCGCACTGGGGTCGGGAGCCGCCCTGCCTGCGAAGCTGGCCATGACGGCCGAGCCCCGACGACTGGCCTTGCGGCTCGCATCGAGGGGTCATCTCGGGGCCGGCGAGCAGCTGGCCCGCTCGCTCTGGCGCACCTACCTGCCGCTGACCGTCCTTGCCGTAGGAGCGAGCCGCAGGGCCCGACGTGTCGCCGTCGCCAGCCTGCTGCCGTACGTCCTCGACTGGCAGCGCGACCATCGACGCGACCTGCAACCCGATGGGCGCATGCCAAGGACCCTTCCATATGTGAGCTTACGACTCTTGGACGACGGCGCATATTGCATCGGTGTGTGGCGGGGCTGCATCGCAGCCCGAACGACGGGCCCGTTACGGCCCAGAATGCAGAACTGGCCCGGCAAGCGTCCGGCGGCGGAGGATGGCAACCCATGAGCCTCGAGTTCGACCGTTCGCTGCAGGTCACCTACCGCATCGCGGACGAGGTGTTGCCGGGCATTCGCCGCGTCGTGGCCGAGAACCCGGGCCCGTACACGTTCCTCGGCACGGCGACGTTCATCGTCGGCACGGGCGAGGTGGCGATCATCGATCCGGGACCGGCCGACGAGGCCCACATCGACGCGCTGCTGTCGGCCGTCGGAGGCGAACGGGTCAGCCACATCCTCATCACGCACACCCACCCCGACCACTCCCCCGGCGCGGCGCTGCTGAAGGCGCGGACCGGCGCCGCCGTCTACGGCTTCGGCCCACACCCCTCGGACGACGGCTACACCGAGCGCTACGGATATGAGACCGCAGCCGATCGGGAGAAGGCCAAGAAGTGCGCCGACACAGCGGATCAGAAGTCCTCCGAGGAGCACGGCGACAAGTCGTTCGCTCCGGACGTGCCGCTCGGCCACGGCGACGTCGTGTCCGGTCCGGGCTGGTCGGTCGAGGCCGTCCACACGCCCGGCCATCTCGCCAATCATTTGTGCTTCGCGCTCGGCGACGGCACGCTGTTCACCGGTGATCACGTGATGGGCTGGTCGACAAGCGTGATCTCGCCTCCGGGCGGCAACCTGTCGGACTACCTCGCCAGCATGGCGCTGCTCCTCGACCGGCCAGACCGGACCTACGTTCCGACACACGGATCGCCCATCGCTGATCCACATCCCTATGTGCGGGGCCTGATCCAGCACCGCCACGATCGCACGGCGCAGGTCATCGACCAATTGCGCGCAGGGGCCACGACGATCCCCGAGATCGTGGAGGCGCTCTACATCGGTCTCGACCCGCTCTTGGAGAAGGCCGCTGGGCGCTCGGTGCTGGCCCACCTGCTCGACCTCGTTCGCCGCGGTGATGTCACCGAACACTTCAGCGACACTCTCGAAACCGTCCATCCGGCGGGGACGTCGAGTGGGAACAATTCCCCCAGAGTCCACGCGACCTTCCACCTGGTCTGACGTCGTCCCGTAGTCTCAGCCCACCATTCCTCGAGGGCCCGAGGCTCGAACACGGTTGCTCGAACGACACGAAGGACCCACATGAAATTCAACGACGACGCCAAGCTCGACACGAGCCAGATCGACGACACCCGCGGCAGCTCAGGTGGCGGTGGGCTCGGCGGTGGGCTCGGCGGCAGGATGTCGCTTCCCGGTGGCAGGGCCGGGGGCGGCGGCATCCTCGGCATCATCGTGCTGATTGTCGTGTTCGTCATCAAGAGCCAGCTCGGCGGCGGCAGCGGTGGGGGCAGCATCCTCGACAAGATCACCAACCCGAACAGCGCCAATCCGGGCGGTCAGCAGGTGAGCGTGGGCGACAACTCGACGCTGTCGGCGAGCTGCAAGACCGGTGCCGACGCGAACCAGCGTGAGGACTGCCTGATCGTCGGTGTCGTGAACAGCGTGCAGGCGTTCTGGGCGGACACGTTCAAGCGCAACAACATCGAATACGCGATCTCGAACACGAACCTGTTCACCGGTTCGACCAACACCGGCTGCGGCCCGGCCACCTCCGAGGTGGGGCCCTTCTACTGCCCGTCCGACAAAGAGGTGTACCTCGACCTCGGGTTCTTCGCCGAGCTCCAGAGCAAGTTCGGGGCAAAGGGCGGGCCGTTCGCCGAGGCCTACGTCGTGGCCCACGAGTACGGCCATCATGTGCAGGATCTGCTCGGGCAGAGCGCGAAGGTCCGACAGGAGGGGAACACGACCGGTCCGAAGAGTGGTTCTGTCCGGCTCGAGCTGCAGGCCGACTGCTATGCCGGGGTGTGGGCCTACAACGCAACGCGAGGCGACAACCCCCTGATCACCGAGATCACCGACGCGGATATCGCCGAGGGCCTCGACGCTGCAGCCGTAGTGGGCGACGACCGCATCCAGAAGGAGTTCCAGGGCCGGGTCACCCCGGAGACCTGGACGCACGGTGCCTCCTCCCAGCGGCAGAAGTGGTTCAGGACCGGTTTCTCCAAGGGTGAGCCGTCCGACTGCGACACGTTCAACACCGACGATCTCGGCCCGACGAGCTGAGCCGAAACGCCGCGTTCAACCCTTCCGCGCGTTCGGCTGCGTCGTAGCCGCGATGGCCGCCCCCACTATCCCGGCCCCGTTCACGAGCTGCGCAGGAACGATCGGCGCTCGGCTCTTGAGCCGGGGCAGGAACTTCTCTGACTTATCGCTGATGCCGCCACCGATGATGATCAGCTCGGGCCACAGCATCTTCTCGACCCGGTACAGGTAGTCGTTCACGAGCTCGCTCCACGCCTTCCAACCGAGCAGCTTCTGTTCCTTCACGTTGGCCGACGCGAGTGTCTCCGCGTCGACCCCGTGCATCACCAGGTGACCGAGCTCGACGCCCGGCACGGCCACACCCAGGAACGCGAGCCCGCTGCCGATGCCGGTGCCGAACGTGAGCATCAGCACCATGCCGTCGACGCCTTTGCCGGCGCCGTGGTTCACTTCGGCCAGCACCGCGGCCTGTGCGTCGTTGATGACGGTGAAGCTGCGCTTGGTGGCTTCTTCGAAGAGCCCGTCGGCGTCGAGGTCGACCCAGCCCGGGTCCATGTT
>JAYTFI010000534.1:0-4568 GCA_043734485.1 Acidimicrobiales bacterium
ATGAAGCCGGCGATGTCGTCTCGCCCCTGCATCGAGAGCCCCGCGAGCTGGATGGCGGCGATCCAGCCTTCGGTCCGGCCCTCCAGCACCGCGACATCCTCTGCCGTCAGCCCGAGCGTCATCACCCCGTTGAGGAACGCGCTGGCCTCGTCGGGCGTGAACCGCAGATCGATCGCGCGGATCTCGATCAGGTCGCCCTGTGCGCGGAGGCGGGCCAGCGGCAGCGCGGGGTCGGCGCGAGTGACGATCACCAGGTGCACCTGCGCCGGCAGATGCTCGAGCAGGAACGCCATGCCGACCTGGATCTCGGGCGCTTCGATCGCGTGGTAATCATCCAGGACCAGCACGATGTCGTCGGGCAGCGCGTTGAGCTCGTTGAGCAGTGGAGCGAGGACGGCTTCGATGGACCGGTCGGGCGATTCGAGGAGCGTCAGCGCCTTCGCGCCGACCGTGGGCGCCACCGTCCGCAGCGCGGCGATCAGGTGCGTCCAGAAGGCGACGGGATGGTTGTCGCCGGGATCGAGCGAGAGCCACACGGTGACCGATCGGTCGGCCGACGCGACTCCCAGCCATTCGGCCAGGAGCGTCGACTTGCCGAACCCGGCCGGGGCCGAGACGAGCGTCAGCTTCGACCGGGTCCCACGCTGCACGCGATCGGTCAGGTGCGGCCGGGGCACCAGGCCACTCCGCCGCCTCGGGGCGTAGAACTTGCTGTCGAGCAGCGAGCTTGTCACGCCCCACGGTACCTCGCGCCGCGCATCCGAGCGGCAGGCTGCCGTGCGCTCACGGTCAAGGGCAGCTGGAGGAGTGGCAACGGCCGCTCGTGGCGCGCCCGACAGGACGCGGAGGTGCGGGTACCCATTCGGGATCTCGGTTCATCCCCTTCGAACGAGCCGAAGAGTGGCTCATGACGTGGATCGAAACCGCCTGATCCAGAGTGGCGACTGGGGCGCCCTGCTGGTGGCCGTGCGCCAGTGGCGGTCAGGCCTTCCTTGGGATGGAGTGATGCCGATCACCGTGAGCGCTGTCCGCAGCCTGCCGCGTCCGAGGTCGCGCAAGACGCGCATCAGATGTGCCTGTCTTCATCCATCGTCATGGCCGAAGCGACTGGTCCGACGGACGGCTCTGGCACGGCAATGACGACCGTCCCTCGCGCATGTCCTGCTCCGACATGACCCATGGCCCCCGGGGTCTTGCTCAAGGAGTACGTCCCGTCGATGACCGGTGTGACCTTCCCGGCTTCGACGAGCTCCTTGAGGACCTGCAGGTCGGCTGGGTTCTGGGACTTCACGGATGGGCGGCCCTGCTGGCGCACGAACATGGAAACGACGGCTGCCTTGATCACGCGCCCGAGCTTGCCCCCCGAGTGTCCGCCACCGTTGGATAGCAGTGTCCCATTCGGGCTCAGTGCGCGCCTCGTCGTCGACATCGAGTGGTTTCCCACGTTGTCGAGGATGAGGTCGTAGCGGCGTCCGCCTTTCGTGAAGTCTTCGTTGGTGTAGTCGATGACATGGTCGGCCCCGATCGAGCGGACCATCTCGACGTTCGTCGTGCTGCAGACGCCGGTCACCTCGGCACCGAAGGCCTTGGCGATCTGCACGGCGAACGTGCCCACCCCTCCCGAAGCCCCATTGATGAGCACCTTCTGGCCGCGCTGGACGTGTCCATCGTCGCGAAGGAGCTGGAGGGCGGTCGTCGCGGATACGCCGACGGCGGCCGCCTGCTCGAAGGTAAGGTTGGCCGGTTTCTTGACGAGTTGGTGCTCAGGTGCACGCGCGTACTCGGCGAAGGCGCCGGCGCACCAACCAAGCACCTCGTCCCCCGGGCGAAGTCCCTGCACGTCCTTGCCGACCGCTTCGACCGTCCCTGCGACATCCGTTCCGGGAATCTGGTTCTTCGGCTTGCGCAGACCGGTCGCCATGCGCATGAGGTACGGCGTGCCCGCCATGAGGATCAAGTCACCGACATGGATGGATGCTGCGTGAACGCGAACCAGCACCTCGTCATCCTTGACCACCGGCTTGGGCATGTCCCGAAGCTCGAGGACGTCGTGGGGAGATCCGTAGTGGTCCTGGGCGATTGCCTGCATGTTTCGGTCTCAGCCTCCCTGTACACTCCTCAGGCGTACGATGTACGCTACTGAGTGTACGGCGTACGCTACTGCGTACGATGTACGCTGTCAACCCCGAATCTGACAAGGGACCCGCGTCGCAACATACAGGGAGTGGCGCCGATGACCACACGCACGATTTCGAGAACAATGCCCCGCAGCCGCCTGAGCAGGGAGCGGATGCTGCTTGCGGCGATCGCTCAGGTCGACGAGGGCGGGCTCGAGGCACTCAGCATGCGCAAGCTGGCGGAGGTGCTCGACGTCGCGCCCATGGCGCTCTACCGCCACGTTGCCGACAAGGAGGACCTCGTCGACGGGATGATCGATGTCGTCTTCAGCGAGATCGACCTACCTGCGAGCGGCGTGTCCTGGAGGACGGCCATGCGCCAGCGGGCGATCTCGCTCCGCGACGTCTTGTTACGCCACCGCTGGGCGATCGGCCTGATGGAGGCGCGGGCCAACCCGGGCCCAGCGAACCTGCGACACCACGACGCCGTGATCGGCAATCTGCGAGCGGCGGGCCTCGACATGACGATGGTCGCCCACGCGTACTCGCTCCTGGACGGCTACATCTATGGCTTCGCCCTGACGAAGATGAACCTCCCGTTCGAAGGCGGGGACGACGTTGCCGGAATCGCCCAGACCCTGCTCCAACCGTTCCCAGTCGGCGACTACCCAAACCTGGTGGCGTTCATCAGCGAACACATCATGCAGCCCGGCTATGACTTCGGGGACGAGTTCGAGTATGGCCTTGATGTCATTCTGGACGGCCTCGATAGGGTCCGCGATACCGCGTGACGCTGGTGGTGTCGGTGTGGCTTGAAACGTCTGCCGAGGGTCTGCTTCGCTAGACTCGTCGTGTGCAGCTCACGGTGCTCGGTGGTACAGGCAGGATCGGTCGGCTGATCGTCGAGCAGGCGCTCGCCGTGGGCCACGGCGTGACCGTGCTCGTGCGCGACCGACAGACCCTCGGTCCGATCGGTGAGCGCGTGCGGGTCGTGGCGGGGCGCGTCACCGATGTCACCGCCGTCGCCCAGGCGATCGAGGGCACGAACGCGGTCATCAGTGCGCTCGGACCCGATGGGAATCGCGCCGACCAAGTAGTGATCTTGCGCGACGGGATGCGCAGCGTGATCCGTGCCATGCATGACAACGACGTCCAACGCATCGTGAACCTGTCGGGTGCGGCCATCGACGCGCCCGGGGACCGCAAGCCGAGGGCCGATCGGCTCGCGTCCCGGCTCGTGCGTCTGGTTTCCGGCCACGTCGTGGCGGCCAAGCAGGCGGAGTTCGATGAACTCCTGGTGTCCGGTCTCGCGTGGGTCGCCGTCCGGCCGCCACTCGTGACCAATGGGCCCCATACGGGACGCTGTCGCGCCGGCGTGGACGTTCTGCACCCGGGAGCCCATATCTCCCGCGCGGACATCGCGGATTTCATGTTGGCCCAGGCCACCGAGCCGACGTTCGTGCAGGTGGCTCCCTTCGTCTGCTACTGAAAGGCATCCCTGTTTGCACATACTGGTCGCGACAGGTCCGCGAGGGCGGCCGACGATTGCGAGGGAAAGACCATGGTATTGAGAATGCCGCGACGTCCTACGGCCAAGGATGTCGCGGCAAGCGCGGGAGTCTCGACGTCGACGGCATCCCGAGCGCTGTCTGGACACGGCTATGTTTCAGCTGAAGCGCGGCAGCGGATCGAGACGGCGGTGTTCGCACTGGGCTACGTGCCGGACATCAACGCCCGGAATCTCCGGTTGGGGGCGGGGCGCGACATCGGCGTGATGGTCACCAACCTTCGGAACTCCTTCTATTCCGAACTGGCGACCGCCATCGAGGCGAGGCTGCGCGAGCTCGGTTACAACATGATCCTTGCCACCGATAACGGAGAGGAGACCGAACAACTCGCCGTCATCGACCGGCTCATTTCGATGCGCGTCGCGGGCATCGTCCTCACTCCTGTCTCACCGGTGGCCGTGGAGCGGCTTCGCAGTGACCATGTACCAGTCGTGCAGGTCGATCGTGTCGTGGGCCGCCGCCGGACCGATGCGGTCATCAGCGCCAACGAGCAAGGCGCCCACATGGCCACGACCTACCTACTCGAGCGAGGCCATCGGCACGTCGCGATGTTGATCGACGAGGTGAAGTGGACGACCGGGCGCGGACGCCTTCGAGGCTTCAGGGCCGCGCACGCCGATCGCGCGTTGACGATCGCGGACGGGCTGGTCGTGTTCGGCTCGAACGACATCTCGGTCGCTCGTCGCCAGGTCGGCCAGTTGCTGGAACGTCATCCGAGTCTGTCGGCGATCGTGGCGGCCAATGGCTTGATGGCGGAGGCTGTCTTCCGGGAGCTCCGTGCCCGCAACCTCGACCTGCCGAACCAGATGTCGCTGGTCGCCTACGACGACCTGCCGTGGATGTCCATGGTCGACCCGCCGATCACGACCATCTCTCAGCACAC
>JAYTFI010000535.1:0-11589 GCA_043734485.1 Acidimicrobiales bacterium
GGGAGGAGCATGAGGCTCATGGTGGTGCCGAAGCTCTCGAGCTTCTCGTCGTCGTACTCCCACATGGTCCGTCCGCAGCCGTTCTCGCGCCCGACCTTCGCGGCGAGGGTCATGATCCCCCTGTACTCCTTCCAGCCTTTCTGCTCCTGGTAGCCGCTGTAGTTGTAAGCGGCCCAGTCGATCGCGTAGTTGGCATCGCTCGTCTCCGACGCACGCTGGATGCTGAGGTGGCCCTTGACGATCTTCGGGATAGGCGTCGCGTCTGGCACGAGGTTGAGCGGTACGCCGACGCCGACGAACACCAGCGCGGCCACGCCCGCCGTTCCCCATGCGGGGGCGGCGCGCCACGACCTCCTCGGAGGATGAATCGACCGAGCGATCGCGGTCACCGCGTGGACGAGGGTGACGCACCCGCGTGCACCGAGCAGCAGGCAGGTGAGGAACCAGAAGGGCAGCGCCCTCGCGTTCCACAACCGGAACTGCGGCGCTTGGACGAAGACGGCTGCACACGTACCGGCGAGGCAGGCAAGGAAGACGGCGAAACGGTCGTAGTCGAGGCCCTCGACGATCCCAATGATCAGTGTGCATATGACCAGTAGTCCACCTGCGCCGATCCATGCGCCCGGGGTGCGGCCGATGAGGCCCAAGGACAGCGAGGCAACCACGACGCCGAGCGTGAAGGGCCGGGCGCTGCGTGACCAGGGTTGTGGGGAACGGACCCGACGTGTCAATGAACGCAGGAGCGAGGCGACTGCGCCGAGCACCCCGATGGCGCCGAGCGCGAGTCCGCCGGCCATGAGGCCGGCGTCCTCCCACGGCGTCTTCGCCCACCATGGGAACAGGCTGCCGAGGTATGTGTTCGTCCGCTCCCACCCCATGTCGTTCGTGTACGCCAGGTTGTGCGCGAATGGGATCAGCCAGAAGCCGGCGACGAGCCCGCCGGTCGCGAACACCAGCACGGAGTCACGCAGCTGCCTTCGCCATTCGTGGCGATCGAGGTAGGTGAGTAGGAGCAGCGCGCTGGCGCCGAGCACCCACATCGTCGGGAGGAGGTGGCACAGGCCGATCGCGGCAAGAACGAGCGCACTGATGGCTCGTCCGCGTCCGGTGCGCAGCAAGCGGACCAGCAGGCCGAGGAACAGCAAGCTCAGGCTCAGGCTGATCGAGAACGAGAACTCGCCGGCCATCGTCGAGGCGATGTTGCCGCCGTACATCTGGTCCGCGTAGTTTCGGCCGAGCAGGAACGGGAACGCCGCGAGGCCCATCAGCACCGGGATCGGTCGCCGCACGCCCGACAGACAACCGGCGCCCCAACACGCGACCGGCAACGAGAGGATGCCAAGCACGCTTATCAATTTGAAGGCGATGCCGTACGGGATGACGTATGCGAGCGCAGCAATGGTGAGTGCCGGCAGCGGGAAGTAGAAGCCGAGCACGGGCGCGCCGGCGAACCAGTCGTTCGACCAGCCCGTGAGGCGGCCCTTGGGGAACAGCGAGCGCTGCACGAAGTCGGGCGTCCACACGTGGGCACCCATGTCGCCGCCCGTGGGCGTGGTCGATTTCAGCAGGTTGCCGCGGCCCCAGCGCCAGACCTGCAGCCAATCGGTGATGCCTTGCCACAACGTTTTCGGACCGGAGTCGTCGGTAAGGTGCGAGTCGCTCGGGAGGACGAAGCCGCCGAGCTTCCAGAACAGGATGAGGGTGCCAAGGGCGAGGACGATGAGGCCGGCCTTGGCGCCGGGGTCGGCCTGGCGGGTGCGTCGAAGAGTGGTGCGGAGGCGGTGCTTCGACGGCGTCAACTGCGCTGTCGGCACGGGTTCGTCATGGACGCCCGGAGTAGCCGGCGGCTCCAGGGTGGGAGCGACGCGTTCGGCGGCGGGGGCCTCGGTCTCGGGCCAGGCGGGGAGGTCGGTGTCGATGCTCACGGGAAGGGGCTCACGGCTCGGCGCGGACCGGGCTTTCGTGCCCGGCGCGGGACGACACGAGGCTACGCGCTCGGCCACGTGCGGCGGTCAGCGCCCGGTCGTGGGGCGGGACCGGTCGCCGCGTCGCGCCGAGTAGACGTGGCGCGGGACCTATCCTCGCCCGATGGCCAACAGCACCAGCAACCGCACCAGCACCATCGCAGGCGCACCGATGATCGAGACTGACGTGCTGCAGCGCGTCCTCGGCGCAGCGCTGAAGACGGGCGGCGACTTCGCCGAGGTGTTCGGCGAGGACCGGGTGAATGGCAGCGCGCTGCTCGATGACGGGCGGGTGGAAGAGCTCACCAGCGGGCGCGAACGCGGCGCCGGCATCCGCGTGATCACCGGCGACACCACCGGCTTCGCCCATACGGCCGACCTCAGCGAGGCCGGCCTGATGGCTGCGGCCGAAGCCGCAGCCGCAGCTGCCCGCAGCGGTGGTGGCGGCGTGCGAGCGGTGTCACTGCGCGACCGCAGCGTCAAGCACCCCCACGCCATCCTCATCAACCCGATCGACATCCCGAAGAGCCGAAAGGTGGAGATGCTGCAGCGGGCCGACGCTGCGGCCCGGGCTGCCGGCACCGCCATCCGCCAGGTGACGGTCGGCTACGGCGACTCGCGCCGGCGTATCCTCGTGGCCAACTCCGACGGTGTGCTGGCGAGTGACGAGGTCATCCGCACCCGCCTCATGGTGCAGGCCGTCGCCCTCGGCGACACCGGCATGCAGACCGGCTACGACGTCGCTGCCAAGACCATCGGCTGGGAGCTGTTCGACGAGCAGGACGTCGAAGAGCTGGCCCGCAACGCGGCCCGCCGAGCGCTCACCAAGCTGGCCGCCCGCCCGGCGCCGTCCGGCAAGCTCACCGTGGTGCTCGCCCAGGGCGCGGGCGGGACGATGTTCCACGAGGCCTGCGGGCACGGCCTCGAAGCCGACCTCGTGGCCAAGGACACGAGTGTCTTCCGCGGCAAGGTCGGCCAGCGAGTCGCGGCCAGCGGGGTCACGATCATCGACGACGGTTCGTATGCGCGCGAATGGGGCACCAGCGCGATCGACGACGAGGGCAACCCGACGAAGCGCAACGTGCTCATCGAGGACGGCATCCTCACCGACTACATGTGGGACCTCCGCCATGCGAAGAAGGAAGCGCACATACCTTCCGGCAACGGGCGGCGTCAGAGCTATCAGTACCTGCCGATCGTGCGCATGACCAACACCTACCTGCTCGCCGGGCAGGAAGACCCCGCGGCCATCGTGGCCGGCACCCCGAACGGCGTCTACTGCGCCAAGCTCGGCGGCGGCCAAGTCAACACGGCGACCGGCGACTTCGTGTTCGGCATGGTCGAGGCGTACCTGATCGAGGACGGCCGCATCACCGAGCCGCTGCGTGACGCCAACCTCATCGGCAACGGGCCCGAGGTGCTGCAGGCCATCGACGCCATCGGCAACGACTTCGCCACCGGCGTCGGCACGTGCGGCAAGGACGGCCAGGGCGTGCCGGTGTCCGACGGCAACCCGTCCCTTCGGGTGCAGGGCATCACGGTGGGCGGGACGGCGTCGTGACCCAGAATTCCGAGCTGCTCGACCTCGCCCAGCGCGTGATCGGCTGGGCCAGCGGCGACGAGCAGGTCGAGGCCTACGTCGCCCACTCCCGCGACACCGAGGTCGAGGTGTACCAAGCCGATATCGAAACACTCTCCACGGCCGAGACCGACGGCGTCGGCATCCGTGTCGTGCTGCCCGGTGCCGATGGCGCACGGCAGGGCTTCGCCTATACGGGCTCACTCGACGAGGCCTCGCTGCGGGCCACGCTCGAAGAGGCTCGGGACAACGCCAGCTTCGGCACGCCCGATCCGTTCCTCGGCCTCGCCGCGCCGGATGGCGTCCTTGCGGCCGAGCTCGACCTGTGGCGCGACGAGCTCGGCGCGTTCCCGACCGAGCGCAAGATCGAGATGGCCATGGAGCTCGAGCGTCTCGTGCGGGCTGGCGACTCCCGCATCCGTTCCTTGCGATCGGCCAGCTACGGCGACGGCCTCGTCGAGATCGCCATCGCCTCGACCGCCGGCATCGCCGCCCAGTTCCGCCGCACCAGCTGCAGCCTCGTCGCCTTCGCCATCGCCGGTGATGCGGACGACACGCAGACCGGCTTCGGCTACTCCGTCGGTCGTGAGCCGGGCGAGCTCGTCATCGAGAAGGCGGCCACGATGGCCGTCGAGCGGGCCACTCGCCTGCTCGGCTCGAGGAAGCCGGTGTCGCAGAAGGTGACGGTCGTCTTCGATCCCTACGTCACCTCGTCGCTGCTGGGCATCCTCGGCGGCACGGTCAATGCCGAGTCCGTGCTGAAGGGCCGCTCGCTGTTCGCCGACCGCGTAGGCGAGGACGTCGCCGTCGCGTCGTTCACGCTCACCGACGATCCCGTCAACCCGCTCGCATACGGCGCGGCGAAGTACGACGCCGAGGGCCTGGCCACGCGACGCATCCCGCTCATCGAGAACGGCGTGCTGCAGGGCTTTGTGCACAACAGTGCGTCCGCCCGCCGGGCCGGCAACGGCGCTGTTTCGACAGGCTCGGCCGTCCGGGCCGGCTTCAAGGGCACGCCGGGCATCGGCTGCCGGGCCCTGTCGCTCGTGCCGGGAACGCTCGATCAGCAAGCCATATGCGCGCAGATCGGCGAGGGTGTGCTCGTCCAGTCGATCAGCGGCATCCACTCGGGCGTCAACACGGTCAGCGGCGACTTCTCGGTCGGTGGCGAGGGACTGATGATCCGCGGCGGCGCGATGGCCGAACCGGTGCGGGAGTTCACGATCGCCTCCACCATTCAGCGCATGCTCAAGGATGTCGTGGCCATCGGCAACGACACCGAGTGGCTACCCGGCGGTGCCGCTGGTGTCACGCTGGCGATCGAGGGCCTCAGCCTCTCGGGATCGTGACGGCACAGGCGGAAGAGAAGTCCTCACGGCGTGCCGAGGCACGCGCTCGGCGCAAGGCGCTGCTGCTGGAGGATCGCCGGGTCGCATCTGCATCGATACGTGCGCATATCATTGCTAGCGCAACGTTCCGTGCCGCCGATTTCGTGCTGACCTACGTCCCGGTCGGTTCCGAGGTCGACGTGCTCGATGTCGGGCGGGCCGCGCTCGACACCGGCAAGCGAGCCGCGATCCCGCGGACTGAAGGGGACGGGTTGTCGTTCGACGAGGTCGACGGCGCATCACTGCCTTCGCTCCAGCCTGGCGCGTTCGGCATTTCGGTTTCCGCGCACGAGCGCCCCGTCGTCCTGACGTCGCGCACGCTCGTGCTCGTGCCGCTCTTGGCCTTTGATCGGCACGGCAACCGGCTCGGTTCGGGCAAAGGGTTCTACGACCGGTTCCTTGCCGGGTTCCCCGGTGTCGCCTTCGGCGTGGCGTTCGCCGTCCAGGAGGTCGAACGCGTGCCGACCGAGCCGCACGACCGGCGGCTGGACGGTGTTGTCACCGAGGCCGGTTTGCTCGGCGAGGGCAAGCGCTGCCGCAAGTCCTGAGCGGTGCCAAGGCGCTGGGTCACCGCCGAAGATTGGCGGTCTTGGCACACCCTCGGCGGCACGCCACGTGCTGGGGTCGCGTTGACTGCAGGTCACGATCGACCGATCGGGCAGTCGTCCGCGCCACCTGTGCCAAAACCGCCCGGCTTCGAGCGGCCTCGGTGGCCGACGGTCGCGAGCCAGTCGACAACGGCCGAAGTCGCCGCTGCCGTCCACTCGTGACCCGCCCCAACGGCGACATCGGCCACGACCGCTCCAGCGCGACGCAGCGTCCGCGCTGCGATCCCGCCGAGGAACGGGTCGACGACCTCGTCGTCCTCGGTGATCACGACCAACGCGGGCGGAAGCAGTGCCGCACCGGCAGCGAGCGCCGCGGCGACGCAGGCCGGCAGGAACCCGGCCACGCAAACCACTCCGGCCAGCGGTTGCGCTCGAGCGGAAGCAGCTGCCCACGCCAGCGCGGCCGCGCCACCCTGGCTGAACCCGGCCACGACGATCGCCGTATCGCCGAGCCCGAGCGCAGCCGCGGTGCCGTCGAGCAGCGCCACCAACGCCGGCCAGTCGGACTCGGACAGCTCGCCGTCCCACCACGCCAGGCCGCCCAATACGTCGACCGGCCCACCGATCGAATGCAGCACCACCGCCGGTCCCAGCGCCTTCCGTAGCGCGCCCTCCACCGCGGCACGCGCCGCGGCCGTCGAGCCGTGCCCGCCCAAGAGGAGAATGGGGTCTGTCACCCGGCCATCCTGACCGCTACAGTGCCCCGCACATCACGAGTGGCCGACGCGAGGCGCAAGCCCCGAGTCGGCCCGGCAACCTGGACAGAACACTAAGGTGCCTCCGCCAGCCGGCGGGATGTGGCCACCTCGGCCGGGTAACCACCCGACAGAGAGCGGCAACGAAGGTTCGCCGGCGAGCGCAGGTCCTTTCGCCGAAGGATCGAACATGACGCAGCCACCACAACATCCAGAAACGGTCGCCATTGGCGCCGGCCGGAAGGACAATGGCGGCGCTCTGTCGCCGTCGCTGTGGACCTCGACCACGTACGAGACCGCAAGCAACGCCGAGGCCCGTTCGATGGCCAAGTCGACCCGCGCCACCCGCTTCTACAGCCGCCATGGCAATCCAAGCGTGCATGCATTCGAGGATGCCGTCGCCGAGATGGAGGGTGCCGAGGCCGCGAGGGCGTACTCGTCCGGCATGGGCGCCATCAGCGCCGTCGTGCTCGGACTCGTCAACAAGGGCCAGCACATCGTCGCCCAGCAACAGCTCTACGGCGGCACGATGCAGCTCCTCACGATGGTCTGCCCGCGCTTCGGCATTGACGTCACGTTCGTCGACGGTACGAAGCCGGGCGCCTTCGAGGCGGCCATCGAGCCGGGACGGACCGTGCTGATCGTGGCCGAGTCGCCGGCCAACCCCCGCCTCGATCTCGTCGACCTCGACGAGCTCGGCGCGCTCATCCCGATCACCATGGTCGATTCGACGTTCGCCACCCCACTCGGGGCTAACCCGTTGAAGCACGGGGTCGACCTCGTGGTGCACTCCGCCACGAAGGCAATGGCGGGCCACAACGACGCATCGCTCGGTGTCGTGGCCGGCGAGCGGGAGCTGATCGACTGGCTGTGGGGCTTCTCCGTGCTCCAGGGCGCGAACGCGTCGCCGTTCGACGCCGTGAACGGGCTGCGCGGCCTGCGCACACTCGGGGTTCGTCTCCGACAGCAGACCGAAACAGCGCTGGCTGTCGGTCGGGCCCTCGAGAAGGAAATCGCCATCGCCGATGTGCGCCATCCGGGGCTGGAGTCGCACCCCCAGTTCGCACTGGCCTGCCGGCAGCTCCGGATCACCGGCGGACTCGTCACGTTCGACCTCGTCGGCGGGGCCGAGGCGGGGGAGCGCTTCATCGATGCCGTAAGGGTCTGCCGGAAGGCAACGTCGCTCGGTGGCCCGGAGACACTCGTGACGCATCCCGCGTCGACTACCCACGCCGGCCTCGACCCTGACGAGCTCGCTGCGTCCGGCATCACCGGTGGCACCATCCGCCTGTCCGCCGGGCTCGAGCACCCCGATGACATCGTCGCCGACGTTCTGGCCGCCGTGGCCGTCGCGGGCAGGCCCGCGACCGGGGACTGATCGCCCGATATCCTCCCGCCCCATGGCTCGCTTCGCCGCAGGTGCCGACCACGCCGGGTTCCGGTTGAAGGACTCGCTGGTCGAGGTGCTCCGGGACCTGGGCCATGAGGTGACGGACCTCGGAACCAACGGCGTTACGTCGGTCGACTACCCCGACTTCGGTGCTGCCGTGGGTCGGGTCGTGGCCGCCGGTGCGGCCGAGTTCGGGCTCTGCGTGTGCGGGTCGGGGATCGGCATCAGCATCGCCGCCAACAAGGTTGCCGGCATCCGTGCCGTGAACATCCACGACGTCACCGGCGCCCGGCTCTCCCGACAGCACAACGACGCGAACGTGGTGTGCTTCGGGGAGCGGCTGGTGGGCATTGAGGTGGCAAAGGACGCGCTGTTGACCTTCGCCGCGACGCTGTTCGAGGGTGGCCGTCATGCGGCGAGGGTCGAGAAGCTCGCACTCCTCGATGGCGGCCGTCCGTGCGCGGCTACCTGATCGTCTCGCTGGTCGCTGCGCTCATCACGGCCGGGCTCACGCCGCTCGCGATCGGAGCCAGCAACCGGTTCGGCATCCTCGCCCAACCCGACGGCGAACGGCGTCTCCACAAGCGCCCGACGCCCGTCCTCGGGGGCGCAGCCATGTGTATCGGCGTCATCGGCGCACTGCTCGTGGCCTGGCGAATACGGCAGTTCCACGACATCTTCGCATCCTCGTCGGAAGTGATCGGGGTCGGGATCGGCGCGCTCATCATCACTGCGGTCGGGCTGGCCGATGACCTCTGGGAGGTCTCGCCGCCGGCCAAGCTGGCGGGACAGGTCCTGGCCGGGAGTGCGATGTACCTCTTCGGCGTGACCCTTGATCAGGTCACCCTCCCCTTCATCGGCAATCTTCAGATCAGTGCCGACCTCACCCCGCTCATAACGGTCCTCTGGGTGATCGGCATGGGCCAGGCCATCAACCTCATCGACGGCCTCGACGGCCTCGCCGCTGGCATTGTCGCCATCGCCAGCGCGGCGTTCCTGCTCTACAGCTCGCGCCTCTTCGACAGCGAACTGATCTCGGGCTCGAACATGGGGCCGCTCGTGGCCGCGATCACGCTCGGCATATGCGTCGGGTTTCTCCCCTACAACTTCAGCCCGGCGCGGGTCTTCATGGGGGATGCCGGTGCGCTGCTACTCGGGCTGCTCATGGCCGCGTCGACGGTCGTGGTCGGCGGCCGGGCGGTCCAGGGGGTGCCGGTTCCGGGGCAGACGTTCTTCTTCCTTGCCCCGCTCTTCATCCCGATCCTCATCCTCGCCGTGCCGATCGGCGACACCGTCCGGCTCCTGATCACCCGCACGATCCGCCGAACCGGTTTCGCGACGGCCGACCGCGACCACCTCCACTACCGACTGATCGAGCTCGGCCACGGGCCCCGCCGGGCCGTCGTCCTGATCTGGCTGTTCACCGCCTTTCTCTCCGCGTTCGCGTTGGCACCGCTGTTCTTCAAGAGTGCGTGGGTGTTCGCTCCGCTGTCGGGTGGACTGCTCGTGGTCAGCCTCACCGCGTTCTTCCACCCGGATCTGATCCGCCAGCGGCGCGAGGCCAGGCGCGAGCGCGTCTGAGCCCTCCCCTTCGCTGGGTCGTCGCACTACCGTGACGCCCGACCTCCCCGGTTGTTGGTCCGCCCGCCGCTGCGGGTTCGCAACCGGGGGTCTCCATGGCGACGTCATCCGCTGTACCGGCCGTGCTCCGACGCACGGCGGAAGCGCACCAGGAGTGGGCTGTCGACCTCGCACGCTGGGCGGCCAGGCTGGCGTCATCGTCGTTCGTCGACGCATCGCTGATTGCGGCCGAACAGCGCACGGGGACCCTCAGTGGGCGGGCGGCAGGCCATGCCGGCTGGACCCGCGGCATCGTTGCGGGGTTCGAGGCCGCCGACCGCCGACTTGCCGCGGCTCACCGTCCGGACGTGTGGCTTGCGCCGCTTCCTATGACCGACGTGGCCGCTCGTATCGCACTGCTGCGGGCCATGGTCGTCAGCGGCGAGGGTGCCAGGACCGAGGCGCTGGCCTGGCTCATGGGCAACCGTGGCGGGCGTTACCTGCGGGTCGATCCGAGTGGCGACGGCCGGGTCGTTGAAGTCCTCGGCAACCTGGCCACGGCCAAGCATGTCGTGTTCGTCGTGCCCGGGATGAGCAACGACATCGGCAACTACCGGTCATCGCTGCGGAGGAAGGCAGCGTCGCTGCTTGCGGCGATGCGCACCGAGACGCACGACAGCGTGGCGGTGGTGTCGTGGCTCGGTTACGACACGCCAGGGCTCGCAGGCGCAAGCCGGTCAGGGGCGGCCAAGGTCGCCGCCGTACAGCTCATCGCCGACGTCGCGGCCATCCGCAACTCGTACCCGGCGGCTCATGTCACGGTCGTTGCCCATAGTTACGGCTCGGTGGTGCTGGGTCAGGCCATGAAGGCCGGCCTCGACGCGCCGACGGCCGTGGCGGTGGGCAGCCCGGGCATGGATGCGGACGACCGTTCCGAACTCGGTTCACGTGGCACGACGTTGTGGGCGGCAAAGTCGACGACCGCGCTTGCTGTCCACGTGGTGCCGTTCTTCGGGGTTCCGTGGTTCGAAATCCGGATCGGTGACCCCGTCGCTTTCGCACCGGTGCACGGCGAAGACCCCGCAGCCAAGGGTTTCGGCTCCCGCCGCTTCCCCGTCGGCGACATCAGCGGCCATGGCGAGTACTTCGATCCCGGTAGCGTGTCGGTTCGCAACATCGCCCGCATCGCCATCTCGCGACGGCCGGAATGAGCTCGATCGTGTGCGTGCGAATTTGCCATCTCCGTTCATACCGGATAGCTTGTGCTTTGTTTCACAAGCTCCATCGTCACCCACGTCGACCCCGAAAGGGCCCTGTTGTGCGCAGCCCTGACATGACAAGTGGTCGCATTTGCGGGCCGATTGAGTCTCGCTCTAGCTTGTCCGTTCGTTCACCAGCCCTTCACGGCACGGCAGGAAGGCCAGTAGTGGAATCCCGCGAGTCCCAGCGAGACACCTACAACGGCTTCGGCGACAGCATGGCCCGGGCCTTCGAACTGGCAGCCACGCCGGCGGTCTTCGGCGCATTGGGTTACTGGCTCGACGGGCGCTTCGGGATCCGGCCCGTCCTCATGATCTTGCTCTCGCTCACCGCGCTGGTCACGATGGGGATTCGGACCATGATCGGCTATGACCAGCGGATGAAGACGCTCGAAGCCGAGGGCCCGTGGGCGAAGCCGAGTTCGAAAGCGCTATGAGCCCGATGTCCTCCGTGCCGTTCTCCCCGTCGATGCCCGACGGTACGCACCTCGCCGTCGAACGCAACATCGTGGCGGACATGGCGCGCCGTTCGCTTCCTCTGGTTATTGCGATCGTTGCCGGATCCGGCGCGCTCTGGGGAATCCACGGTGCTTTCTCGAGCGCCTACGCCATCGCCCTGGTGCTTGCCAATCTGACCCTCTCGGCCGCACTGCTCAGCTGGGGCGCACGGGTGGCGCCGACCGTACTCATGGCCGTCGTGCTGTTCGGCTACATCGGCCGCCTGGCCCTCCTCACTGTTGCCGTATTGCTCGTCCACAACCAGTTCTGGGTCGAGATCGTCCCTCTCGGTCTCTCCATCATCATCACTCACCTCGGCCTGCTCTTCTGGGAGATGCGGTACATCTCGGCGACGTTCGCCTACCCAGATCTGAAGCCAAAGAAAGGTCGCTGAGCACCACCATGATCCCTTCGATGGCCGCCATCTTCGCCACCTTGGAGTTCCCTCCGGTCAGTCACCTGGTCGAATGGAAGGACCTGGGGGGCGGAGTCAACAAGATCGTGCTCATCACGTTCGTCGCCTGCATCGCGCCGCTTGCGCTGTTCTTTATCGCCGGCCGCAAGCAGGCCGCGGTGCCGAAGGGCACCCAGAACTTCGTCGAGTCCTTTGTCGACTTCGTCAAGGACGGGATCATCGAGCAGACGATC
>JAYTFI010000536.1:0-3597 GCA_043734485.1 Acidimicrobiales bacterium
GACGCCGTCGACGATGTGCAGGCCGCGCTCGACCTCGCCGCCGAAGTCGGCGTGGCCCGGCGTGTCGACGATGTTGATCTTGTAGTGCTGCCAGCGGACCGAGGCCTGCTTGGCGAAGATGGTGATGCCGCGCTCGCGCTCCTGGTCGTTCGAGTCCATGATGCGGTCGACGGCGACCTCGCGGGCACCGAAGGCCCCGGCGAAGCGAAGCATGGAGTCGACGAGGGTGGTCTTGCCGTGATCGACGTGCGCCACGATGGCGATGTTGCGGAGCTCGGGCTCGGTTCCCGCGGATGCGGCTACTGCTACGGATTCGGTCATGTTCTCAGGTCCTCTTCGGGGGTGGCGTGCACGGCTTCATGCCGCCAAGAAGAACCTGCGGCGTTCGAATGTCAGTAGTTCGCGGCGTCCTTGGCCGGTGCATCGTCATACGCAGCAATCACGTGGAGTGGCTGGCCACCGTCCACGTCGTCGTCGTCGAACTCGTCCCCATCGAGCTCGTCGTCGTCGGGCACTCGGGCCAGGCACCATGCAGCGCAAGGCGCCTGGGCGCCGGCCCCGCATTCCACGCAGGGTTCGGCACTCGGCTCGAAGGTGATGCGCTTGAGGGCCCGAGCCTCTTCGAAGCGCCGATGCCGTCCCTTTTTCACGTGCCGCTCCTACTGCTGTGTCTGTTCGTGGTCGTATCGGGCAGAAAGCTTACCGGGTACGGTGCCCCTACTTGCGCGTCCGCTCAACCTCAATTCGTGACGCGTGTCACAATCGGGTCGCTCAAACGGCTGCGCAACACCAGATCGGCCTCGAAACCAAAAGGGTGCGGCTCCCGTGGAGTGACGTGGCCGTGGCCGTTGACCGAGAGTTCCCCTGTCGGTACCGGGCGAGCGCGGCGGATCGGCACGAGCCTACCAGCGCCGATGTCACCGAAAGTAGGCGAACGGTGTTGGCGCGCCGACTATCGCCACGATACGTGGTGGAGTGTGACCATTCGATGTCCCGATCCGCCGCGCTCCGGCTCAACGACACAAGCAACCAGGCGTCTACGGAAACGTTCCCGTTCGCATATCCCAAAGGCACCTCGGCCTGGTCGTGGCGGATGCCGGGTGAGCGCGGCGGATCGGCACGCCAGACGACCATCCGCGTGCGCCGTGCGTGACGATTCGAACCCTGTGAGCACCCGATGGGTGCGGTGAACGACAATCCGCTCCTTGCCGTCGTGCCAATCCGCCACGCTCACGTTCCAGCACACCCACCGAGCCCGACAAGCCCACGTCACTCCAACAGCGCCGCACCCAAATGAAATTCCATCCTTCCGTCTGCCACACCGTGACGCCCGGCCCGCCTACCCTGTCGGCGTGCCCGGCGACCCAATCCGAGAAGCCCACCGCCAGTGGACCGAGCATGGTTGGGGCAAGGCCGCAAACGGCATGGCCGCGGTCACGTCGATCATGCGGGCCCAGCAGATCTACCTCACCCGCGTCGACGCCGTACTGCGTCCGCTCGAGCTCACCTTCGCCCGCTATGAGCTGCTCACGCTGCTGTCGTTCACCCGTAGCGGCTCGCTCCCGCTCGGCAAGGTCGGCGCACGGCTCCAGGTGCATCCGGCGAGCGTGACCAACGCCGTCGACCGGCTCGAACGCGACGGGCTCGTCGTTCGCCAGCCGCACCCGACCGACGGCCGTATGACGCTCGCCCGCATCACACCAAAGGGGCGCCGGATATCCCTCAAGGCCACGGCGCTGCTGAACTCCCGCGTGTTCGAAGCCCCCGGTCTCGGCCAGGCCGACACCGAACTGCTCACCCGACTGCTGAAGTCGGTCCGTCACGACGCCGACGACCTCGCAGACTGACGCATCCTACCGACGTCTACCGACGTCAGCGCGCAAGCGCCTCCAGTGCGACCTCGCGCAGCCGCTTGTAGTCGACCTTGCCGTTGGCGGCGCGGTCCACCGAGTCGATGCGGATGATCCGCTTCGGTGACTTGTAGGCCGCGAGGGTCGAGCGGACGTGCGCTATCAGCTCTGCATCCGAGACCGCCGACGGCCCCTCGACAAGGGCGATGACGGCCTCGCCGAAGCGCTCGTCCGGCACTCCGACGACCACGGCGTCAAGTACGCCCGGGAACCCTTTCAGCGCCTCTTCGACCTCCTCGGGATAGACCTTCTCGCCGCCGGTGTTGATGCATTGCGAGCCGCGCCCGAGCAGCTTCAGTGTGCCGTCGGCCTCGACCTCTGCGAAGTCGCCGGGTATCGAAAACCGCTCGCCGCCGATGGTCACGAACGTCTTGGCCGACTTCTCCTCGTCCTTGTAGTAGCCGATCGGTGTGCGTCCCTTGAGGGCGACGAGACCTCTCTCGCCCGAGCCGGGGACGACGTCTCGGCCTTCCTCGTCGATCACCCGGGTGTTCGCATTGAGGCGGAACGCGGCCGTACGGGCCGCGCTTCCAGCCGCAACTGCCGACGACGAATCAGTCGTCGATGCCGCCATCCCGATGGCCTCGGAGGAGCCGAGCGAGTCGATCATCATCAGCCGCGGGTTGTGGCGCAGCAGACCCTGCTTCGTCTCTGAGCTCCATATGACACCCGACGACAGGATGACCCGCATGCTGGAGAAGTCCCAGCGGTCGGGATCGGCGTCGAGGGCCCGCAGAATCGGCTTAGCGAACGCGTCGCCGACGATGCTCATCGACGTGACCCGATTGGCGTCTATGCAGTCGAGCAGCGCCGCCGCATCGAACCTGCGGCCTTCGAGCGTGACGATCGAACCGGCCAGCATCAGTGTGTTGAGGGCGGCGAACGCCCCCGTGCCATGCATGAGCGGAGCCGCGGGGATGGCGACGATCCCCGGCTTAGCCACGCGATCCTCAAGCGCTTCCGCCGACGCTTGCGCGGGCAACGATCGCTTCGACGGTGCGTCGAGGAGCATAACGATGTCGTCCTGCCTCCACATCACACCCTTCGGCATGCCCGTCGTGCCGCCGGTGTACAGCAGGTAGAGGTCGTCGCCGCTGCGGCCCCAGGGCGCTATCTGACGACCCGCTGTTGTGGATGCGGCTTCCTCGTAGTCGCTGGCCCATTCGGGACATGGCCCGCTTCCGTCGTCCACCCACAGCCAGATGCGGATGTGCGGTAGCTGGCCGCGGATCCGATCGATGTGCTCGACGAAGGCGCCGTGGAACACGACGCCGACGGCATCGGCGTTCGTCCAGAGGTAGACCAGCTCGTTGTCGGTGTAGCGGTAGTTCGTGTTCACCGGGACGAGCCCGGCCTTGAACATGGCGAACATGGACTCGAGGTACTGCGGGCAGTTGTAGAGGTAGTGGGCGATCTTGTCCTGCTGCGCGACCCCGGCCGCGAGCAGTGCCGCCGCGACACCGTTGGCCCGGGCATCGAACTCGGCCCACGTCGTGCGGTGCGCCCCGTGGATCTGCGCGGTGGCTTCGGGGAAGCGGGCTGCGTGCGCCTCCCACATGTCGGCGAAGTTCCAGCCCCCGGACGTCTCGGGCGCGGCGTTCGGCGGGAGGGAATCGGTCACGGTGCGCAGCTTGTCAGCGACCGGCACCGGTCGCACATCGCCCAGCCGCATGATCGAGCACCGGGA
>JAYTFI010000537.1:0-4559 GCA_043734485.1 Acidimicrobiales bacterium
ATGTCTGCGCGCATAGCACTTCGGCAGAGGCCGGCGACAACTCGGCCGACCGCGGTCCAACGCATGGAGTCGCCGAGCGCATGGGCGGCAGAGCGAGCACGGGCGGCCGCTTCGGGTTGTAGTCCGTAGACACGGACGGCCTCGGCGAATAGGGGCGCGTGTCTGGACTCGACGATGGTTCCTGCGCCGCCGAGCAGCACATCGCGTGCGTACTGATACGGCGTGGACACTACCGGGCACCCTGCGGCGAGCGCAAAAGTGAGGGCACCGGACACGATCTGGTCGGGGTTGACGTACGGCGTGAGGAACACATCGGTCGCAGCGAGCAGCTGCGCGATGGCGGGGACGGGAAGGAACCCGTCGATGAAACGGACGTGGTCGGTGATGCCGTGGCCGTGGACCTGGGCGACGAGTCGTTCCCGGTACCGCTCCCCGTGGCGCTTCACGACCTCGGGATGGGTGCGCCCGGCGATAACGAACAGCGTGTCGGGCCTAGCCGAAATGATGTCGGGGAGGGCATCGATCGCAAGTTCAATGCCCTTGCCCTCGGAGACGAGGCCGAACGTGGAGAGGACGAAGCGACCACTCACGTCCAGGTCGCGACGGGCTGCCGAGCGACTCACGTCGTACAGCTCGCCTGGTGCCCCGTGTGCGACGACCTCGATGCGCGTGGACTCCGCGATGCCCTGCTCCAAGAGCAGCTCCCGGGCTGTGGACGTGAAGACCGTGACAACGGCTGCCCGGGCACAGGCGCGGCGGAGCACGTCGCGTTCACCGGGGGTGAAGGACGGCACGACGGTGTGCAGAGTGAGCACGACGGGCACGTGCAGAGCATCGAGCAGGTCGATGACGAAGGCACCATCGGTGCCGCCGAAGATGCCGAACTCGTGCTGCACGATGACCACGTCACAACCCGCGTCCGCAGCCTTGGCCGCGGCCCTGTACGAAGCGGGTTGGTGGTCGGCAATCCTCGCGAGCACCGATCCCGACCGAGCGGGCCAAGGCGACTCGCCGTTGTCGAGAGCGAGCATGGTCACGGCGTCAACATCGGGGGAGGCGAGAAGCGCCCGTTCCAGGTCTGCTGCGAACGTGGCCAATCCGCACGCGCGGGGGGCATACGTGGAGCAGATGCCAATCCGCAACTTCGACCGACGCGCGTGCCGGCTTTCGGACCCGACGCCGTGGAATAGGGGCGCAACCGGTAGGAGGTCGTCGACCAGCGTCATCGACGCGACCACAATCGCAACGACGTCAGGGGTGCATGCGGGCACGTGTCGGCAGTACGCAGACGGCAATAGCTGCTTGTGGTGCGCAGTACGGAAGGCATCGTGATTCCTCTCGAGATGCGAGCGGTCGCGCGACCCGGCCGCGTCGCCGGGTCACGCGTGCTCGTGACAACCGGCCTACCCGTCGGCCAGTGGGGCCAAACCTTAATCGAGACCTTCATCGAGATCTGGCCGCGGCCGGCCGGGGCGTTAACGACACCGAAGCCAGCACCATGTCCGCGGCGTCGCCGACGGAACCGGAAGTGTCGACCCGACGGGCCGATGGCCAAGGATCGAATCGTCCGCGCAGTGCCAGCACGTCCTCCAGCGTGACGTCATCGTCTGACAGCGCGTCCGGAGCCTGGGCGAAGCGATCCGCGATGGCGGCACTCGGGCATTGGAGCTCGATCTCGGTGAAGGCGAACGAGGCGTTGCCGGCGACTGCGCCCGCCGCGCTTCGCTGCGCCTCGGTCGAGAAGTCGGCATCGAGCACAACAGTTTCGCCATGCGATACCGCAAGCCCGGCACGGCGGATCATCTCTGCATACGACGCCGTGTTCGCAGCAAGGGTGACGGTGTCGCGAATGCCTTCTTGCTCGCGCAACATCTCGTGCTCGTGGAGCACGACAGCGCAGAGTCGGTCAGCGACCTCGTCGGCCACGGTAGTCTTGCCGGTGCCGGGCAGACCGCCGATGACCCACACCTCGGGTGCGGCGGCAAGCAGATGGTCCCGGGCCGCGAGGAGGAGTTGCTCGATCGGGACCTTGGGGATCGGCCACGCCGAAGTCGCGAGCTGGACCGCCCGTTTTGCGGCATAGAAGTGCTCGAGTGACGCCGGTGCCACGAATGCGGTCATCTCGCAATAGGTGCGTCGCAGATGCGCTGCTTCCGGCGCCGCTCCCATGAGCTCGAGGTCGAGTGTCAGCGAGGCGAGGTCCTGCAGCACGTCTCCGTGACGGAGCCAGCCGTTCGTGTCGAGGCGGTCGATGATCCGAGGGCCGTCGTCCAGGATGAACACGTTGTCCACGCCGAGATCGCCATGCCCGTCGACGATGCAGCCGTGGTGGAGCCGCTCCTCGAACAGGGGTTCGCAGCCATCGACGAAGCGAAGAGCCAGCTCGAGAACCTCCGTCAGCAGCAGTGACGTTGTCGGCTCGCTCGGGAAGTCGTTGATCGTCGCACGCCACCAGTCTTTCAGGGCGTTGGGCGTGGACGAGATGGCGATCGTCGCGTCGGATGGGAGCGCTGAGTGGAACACCGAAAGGGTTCGGGCCAGTGCCTCGACGGCATCGGTCAACGGCAGTGCGGCTCGAATCATTCGGCCGAGCTGTTGTTCGGCAGGGAGGCGTCGCATCACGACGACGGAGTCCCGGAGAGAACCGTCGGGGGCGAACTCGTCCTCCACGCGGAGGTACACATCGGCCGCCAGGGGCTGGTTCAGCTCGACCTCGTTCGCGCAGGCGAGCTGGCGAAGGCGGGGCGAGGACCAGTCGATCCATCTCGCGTGCATCGGACGCTTGCGCTTCCGCACGATGTCGCCGCTGAACTCCAGTATCGAAAAGGCGGTTTCGACGACGGCTCTGGGCTCATAGGTCATGGTGTCAGGGTGAGGCCGTCTCCGCTCCACGCAAAGGGCTGTTCGCTCGGTAAGTCGTGGGACCTTTGGCACTGTCCCGCCGGGACGATGGAACGCGGGACAGTCCAGCGGACGACCGTGCCAGATTCGGCGCCCCGCCGGATGTCGCATGCGCCACCCGCCCGTTCCGCCCGGACGCGGAGGTTGCCGAGGCCACGTCCGTCCGGTGGCCGATTCGCTATGCCGGTTCCGTTGTCGGCGACCACAACTTCGACACAGAACTCGCTCAGGACGATGCACACGGACACCGCGCTCGCACAGGCGTGTTTGACGACATTGGACAGCGCCTCCCGCACAACCGCGACGACGTCGGCCAGCGCTTCGCGTGCCACCGTCTCGTCGATCGTTCCCTCGATGCGAAGGGTGGGTTCGAATCCGAGGACACGCTCGCTGTCCGCGAGAATCTCGCGCAGCTGCGTCCGAAGGGTCCCCTTGCCCTGTTCGCAGGACAGATCGAAGATCGAGGTGCGAACCTCCTTCATCGTGCGGTCGAGCTGTGCGATGCAGCGCTCGAGGCGTTCCTTGGCCGTCGCGTCAGGAAGTTTGGTCAACAGCCCCTCGAGGGTCAGGCCGACGGCGAAGAGCTGCTGGATCACGTGATCGTGCAGGTCCATCGCGATCCGCTCACGATCGGCCACCAGCGCGAGCCGGGAGGTCACGTCGGCGAGGGAGCTCGAGGCGCGACGCTGCTCCGCGAGGTCGCGGAACGTCATGAAGATCGAAGAAGGATTCCCGTGACCGTCGCCGAGGACGACCTTGGTGAGCAACACCGGAAAGCGGATTCCGGCGCTGGTCTCGAACTCCAATTCGGCCTGGAAGTCGTCACCCGCCAACGCCGATGCCTCCACGGCCTCGTTCTCTGCCACCCGCTCCGTCGGGTACCACGGCAGCGGTGCACGGGCCGCAAGGATCTCGGTTCGGGTCAGTCCGACCATCGCGCAGAATCGGTCGTTCACGGACGATCGCCGACCATCAAGCGACATTTCGATCATGCCCTCGTCCAACAGTCCGAGGAGGTGCGCATAGTGGTCCCGTTGGGAGACCAGCTCGCGTTCCGCGCCGTTTCGCTCGGTGACGTCGCGTGCCACGAGCACGAAGACGGCGTCGTCACCCTGGACCTCCAGGACGGTCACCGCGGATTCGACCTCGACCGTGCGGCCGTCCTTGCGGATGATCCACGCCGCGAACGCGGTGACGGGCGCGGTCGATTCGACCAGCGGACGGACATGCTCGGAGAAGCGCTTCCGGTCGCCGGGAGTGGTGAAGAGCTCGATTGGTGCACCGATGAGCTCCTCTTGTGAATAGCCCGTCAGGACCGTGGTGCCGACGTTGACGTACTGGATCACGTAGTCGGACGTCCCGACGAGGAAGATGGCATCGTTCGTAGTGTCGAGGGCTCGACCGTAGCGAGCGAGTTCGAGACTCGTCACCCGCCGATCGGTGACATCGCGCACGGTCGCGATCGTGAAGCGCTCGCCGAGCACTACAACACCGGCAAGGCTGATCTCCACCGGGAACGCAGACCCGTCCTTGCGCTGGGCCCGCAGATCGAGACCGACCCCCATGGGACGGGCCCCAGGTCGGCGTTCGAATCCCTCACGGTGGGAGCGATGCGATCCTCGTCGCCCGATCGGGACCAGTGCATCGACATCGAGACC
>JAYTFI010000538.1:0-2399 GCA_043734485.1 Acidimicrobiales bacterium
CGTTCGCAGGACGTGCGCGAGCATCGCCTTGCGCATCTGCGGACCGAGGACGCTACCGCCATATAGCGCCCGGGCCCAACGGGCGAGATCGCCGGCACTTGTCGCGATCGACCCGGCCGCACCGGCCGCGGTGACGACCGAGGTGAACGGCACGACCATCGTGCCATCCGACAGGTCGATGGGCGGCAAGGTCCTGCCGGGCCCCGAGAACCGGTATCCATGCGCGGTAGGGCCGCGTGGCCGCTCGAGCGCCTGGTAGTAGGTGTCGGCCAGCCCGAGCGGATCGATGAATCGCTGGCGTAGCTGCGCGGCCACGGAGGTGCCGCCGATCCGCTCTGCGAGTAGGCCCAGGACCAGGTAGTTCGTATTCGAGTAATGCCAGCCGGCGCCCGGCTTGAAGTACGGCTTGCCGACATAGCGGAGCGCATCGGCCGCATCCCAGCGCCGGCCCGGGGACTTCTGCAGCGCCGCGTCGATATCCTTGTGGGAGAAGAAGTCGCGCAACCCGCTGGAATGGTCGAGCAGCTGTCGGACGGTGATCCGGCGGTCGATGGCCAGCTCTGGCATATAGGTGACGACCGGCACATCGAGGGCGATCCGACCGTCCTCCACGAGAGCCAGGATCAGCGCGGCCGTGAACGTCTTCGAGACGCTCGCGACGGCGAAGGCGGTATCCGGGCTGACCGGTCGTGCGGTCGCGACGTCGGCCAGTCCGGACGCTCCGACCCACATCGAGCCGTCCGGGAAGATGATCGCCGCCGAGACGCCGGGGATACCGGCTTTCGCCCGCAGACGAGGGAGCCAATTGTCCAGCGTGCGACGCATCGACGGGGTCGCGCTGAGGTTCCCGAGCCGTGGCGACCGTGATGCGAGCGGTGGTCGGCCCGGGCTGCCGGTCGTGCCGGTCGTGCCGGTCGTGCCGGTCGTGCCGGTCGTGCCGGTCGTGCCGGTCGTGTTGGTGGCGTGGGTCGTGCTGGCCGCGTCTCTGGGTGTCTCCTCGGTCGTATCCGTCGCGCCGACCCGATGGCGGGTCAGATTGGCGGGGCCTCGCACCGTGTCGTTCGTGCCGTACGGGGCCGCGCGGTCGGGGAGCAGATCGAGGTGGCCCGGCACTGGAGGGAGTGGCACGCGCCCGCCGGCGAGGAGCGCCCGCAGTGCATCGAGTCCGTCGCCCTCCATCGCGGAGGTCACGAGCACATTGATGCCGGGGCACTCGCGCCTGACCTCGTCGGCGATCGAAGCAGGGTCCGTCGCGAGCGCCGCCTTCGTGAGCACGACGATCGGCGTCGCGCCCGCATCCCACGCGAGCGTCGCCCCCCGATTGATGCGGCCCGGTCTCACGGGCCGATCGAGACCGCAGACGAGGAACACGAGATCGACGTTGGCGGCGAGCGCCTGCTCGGACTCGTGGCCGGCGGCGCGCCGTCGAAGGAGCGATGAGCGAGTGAGCACGGCGGCCGGGCCGTGGTCGCGACAGGCGATCCAGTCGCCGACGGTCGGGGCCGGATCGAGCCGGCGGGACAGCGGGGTGGATTCGATTCCCTCTGTGGTGGCGAGCAGCAGTGACGCGCCGTCGTGGCGGATGACTCGGGCCGGTCGGCACGCCGGGTGTTCGGCGAGCAGAGCGGTCCAACGGTCGCTCCACCCGTACGCAACGAGCGCACGAACGTTCATGGGTTACCTCATCAGGTGGGTCCGTCTCGGGCGCGAGTGCGCGGCAAGGGACGAGAACAGGCGGGTGAGCGCACGCCCGGCGAGGAGGGCTCAGGCGCGGTTGGAGAGGAGGTCGGAGGACACGGACATGGACTTCCCCTCCTTCGCTCAGCCGGTGATGAGACGAACCCGATGAACGTAGTGCAGGTCGATCGGCCGCCGACGATCTTTTCGACGGCTGGTGCGGGCCCGGGCGGGCCGGTGCGGGTCGTTGCGGTCAGGACGAGTAGCTGGGCGCAGGGACGTCGATCGGTGCACCGGCACGCCGTGTCTCGGCGCGGTGGGCGACGTAGTACGGAGCGTTCAGGGCGGTCACCAGCACCGCGGCTATGGCGGTGCCGCTGAGGATGTACCACGGCCACGGACCCAGCACGTCGAGCAGCGTCCACATGCCCGGCGGGTTGCGCAGGAACATGTAGTTGGCGCCGGTGAAGAGGTCGATGAGCCCGACGAACGCGGTGTACCCGACGGTGATGGCGAAGGTGCGCACCCCGGCGCCCCGCGAGGGTCTGATGCCGAGACCGACCACGAGAAAGACCGCGGCCAGCACGATCGCGAGATGTCCGCTGACGTACTGGAAGAACTCGAGCTCGGGGAACGGCGCCGTGAGGTCCGGCGTCACCACCGCTTGCAACGTGCCGGCCAGACCCCAGAAGTACGTCAGCTCGACGAGCACCTGCACCCGC
>JAYTFI010000539.1:0-2697 GCA_043734485.1 Acidimicrobiales bacterium
GAGCGGCCCGATCGTGCGGCGGTGGTCGAGGAGCATGCGCAGCGCCTGACCGACGGCGGGTCCGCCGGGGATGCCGAGGAGCTCCATGACCTGCTGACCGTCGAGGTCCGGACGCTCCCTCGCCCGTTCCTCGTCGACCGCGAGCTCTCGCACACGCCGTTCCAAGTCGTCGACACGCTCGTGCAGCGCCGCGACCTTGTTGGCGTGGCGGGTCGTGCAGTCGCAGCGGACGAGCTCGTTGAGATCGCCGAGGAGGTGGCCCGCGTCACGTGCGTAGCGGCGGACGGCAGCGTCCTCCCAGCCCTGCTGGTAGCCGTGGAAGCGTCCGCTCAGGCCGACGAGGCGGGCGATGTCGGCCACCATGGCCGGCTCGTAGCCCAGAGCCGCGAGCCGCACCTTCGTCATACGTTCGCCTACCGCCTCATGGTGGTAGAAGGTGACCTTTCCGCCCCGGTAACGCCGCGTGGCGGGCTTGCCGACGTCGTGGAAGAGCGCTGCGAGCCGGAGGCGCAGGTTTGCTGATGTCTTCGCAGTGACCGCGATGCTGTGGGTGAGTACGTCCTTGTGCCGGTGCACGGGGTCTTGCTCCATCTTGAGCGCCGGTATCTCGGGGGCGACCCGCTCGAGCAGCCCGGACTCGAGCGCGACCCATAGACCCTCTGTCGGGTCCGGCGCGAGAAGGATCTCGCTGAACTGTTCTCGATCGGCATCGCTCGACATTGAGCAACGACGATACGCGCCCAGCGGGGTCCCTTAGCGCGTTCTCTACGCGTGCAGGCGGCATCTCTACGCCGTGTCCGCTGACTTCCGGATGGCGAACGGCGACGATGGACATCTTGTGAGCACCGTCCTAGAAGAAGCCCCACCAGCCCCACCAGCCCCGCCCTTCGCGCCCTTCGCGCCATCCCCGTCTCGAGGACCCTCGCCGGTCCCAACCCGGTCGCCCGAACCGTGCCGCCTCGATCTGCCCGAGAGCACGTCCTACCGGTGGAAGAACCGCCTCCTGGGCAAGCCCCTGCATACTGAGGAGTTGGCCCACGAACGCCTCGGCAAGCCCACCGCGCTGGCCGTCTTCGCGTCGGACAACCTGTCGTCGTGCGCGTATGCGACGGAGGAAATCCTTCGGGTGCTCGTGCCCGTCGTCGGGCTCGCCGCGTTCAGCCTCGTTACACCGATCACCGGCGCGTTGCTCATCGTCCTCGGCTTCTTGATCCTCTCGTACCGCCAGACCATCAAGGCCTATCCGAGTGCCGGCGGTGCGTACATCGTCACCCGCGACAACTTCGGCATCCTCCCGGCGCAGGTCGCCGGCGTGGCCCTGCTCACGGACTACGTGCTCACCGTCTCCGTCTCGGTCGCGGCCGGTACCGACGCCCTGGCGTCGGCATTCCTGGCGCTCGAGCCCTACAAGTTGCTCATCGCCATCGGGTTCGTGGTCATCATCGCGTACGGCAACCTGCGTGGGGTGAAGGAGTCGGGGAAGCTCTTCGCCGCCCCGACCTACTTCTTCATCGTCAACATGATCGTGCTCATAAGCGTCGGCTTCTATCGGATGGCCTTCAGCAACCTCCCGAAGTACGGCACCGCAACGCAGGGCCTCGTGCCGGTCGGCCACAAGCCGAACGTCGGCCTGCTGCTCGGCGCGTCGGTGTTCGTCGCGTTGAAGGCGTTCGGCTCCGGCGGGGCCGCCGTGACCGGAGTCGAAGCCATCTCCAACGGCGTCCCTGCGTTCAAGGAGCCGGCATGGAAGAACGCCCGGGACACGCTCGTCATCATGGGCGGTCTGCTCGGCGTCATGTTCCTCGGCCTGTCGATCCTGGCCGCACGTACGCATACGATCCCGCACTCGAACGGCACGCCGACCGTCATCTCCCTTGTCGGCCAGGCCGTGTACGGCAAGGGCCCGCTCGGCAACATCCTCTACTACTGCCTCCAGGCCGGCACGATGCTGATCCTCGTGCTCGCCGCCAACACGAGCTTCGCCGACTTCCCCCGGCTTGCGAGCTTCCATGCCGGCGACAACTTCATGCCCCGACAGTTCATGGTGCGCGGCCACCGCCTCGTGTTCTCGAACGGGATCATCTTCCTCGCCGTCGCCGGCATCGTCACACTGCTCGGCACGGGCGGTCAGGTCAGCCGGCTCATCCCGCTCTACGCCATCGGCGTGTTCACCGGCTTCACGCTGTCGCAGGCCGGCATGGTGAAGCACCACCTGACCCACAAGCACCCGGGCTGGCAGAAGAGCATCGTCATCCAGGCCATCGGCTGCACGTTGTCGTTCCTCGTGCTCGTGATCCTCGCCATCACGAAGTTCCGTGAGGGCGCCTGGGTGATCATCGTCGTGCTACCCGTCCTGGTGATGTGGCTGCTGCGCCTGAACCGGCAGTACAGCCGGGAGGCCGAGGAGCTCGAGTACGAGGTGCCGGCCGCCGCCACGGCGCCGATCCTGCGCCGGCACGTGGTGCTCGTGTTCGTCGACGAGCTCGACGCCGCTGCTGCCCGCGCCATCCAGTACGCCCGCAGCCTCACCCCCGACGAGATGCGCGCCGTCCACTTCGTCATCGACGACACGCACGCCAACACGCTGGCGGAGCAGTGGCGCCGCCTGGGCCTGCAGCGCGTGCCGCTCGAGCTCGTGGCCTGCCCGGATCGCCGTCTCACCCGCGCCGCGGTGGAGTGCGTGGCGCGCGAGCTGTC
>JAYTFI010000540.1:0-1560 GCA_043734485.1 Acidimicrobiales bacterium
GTCACACCGAAGCGGCGACCCTGCTTTACGAAGAACTGGCCCCATGGCACGACCAAGTGGTGTGGTCAGGCGCGTCCACACACGGACCGCTTGCGACTGCGCTCGCCGAGCTGGCGGCATTGGCTGGCAATCCTTACGACGCTCGCCGTCACGCGCTCGAGGGCCTCGAACTGGCGCGCCGAATCGGCGCGCCCTTATGGATCGCACAGGCATTGCTCGCCGCGGTTTCGGTCGGCGCGTTGCCTGCCGTGGCCTTGTCGGACGGCGCACCGACACTTGGAGCGCACACCGGTGACGACGCCGACGCGATCGCGGAGGCGTCGTCGATCGCGCATCGGCACGGGTTCGGAGGCGTCGAACGACGAGCTCTTGAGCTGAAGCAACTACTTCAAACCACAGGGGGCTCAAAACCATGAGTGAGTCAGTGTTGATCATCGGTGGCGGGGTGGGTGGTCTGACAGCAGCGCACGAGCTTGCCGAACGGGGATTCAAGGTCACGGTGCTCGAACGGTGGACCGTGCCGGGCGGAAAGGCGCGCAGCATTCAGGCGAAAGGGACCGGCCGCGACGGGCGTCCAGACCTTCCCGCCGAACACGGATTCCGCTTCTTCCCCGGCTTCTACAAGCACGTACCCGACACCATGCGGCGGATTCCTTTCGGCACCAACGCTGATGGGGTGTTCGGCAACCTCACGTCGTCGCCTGATGCCGAAGTCGCGCGGGTCGCGGTCAGCGAGCGTCCGATGATCCTTCCCTGCCACCGTCCGGATTCCGTTCAGGACTTCGTGGACCTCTTCAACGACGTGTTCCGGAGCCACCTCGGAATCCCCGAGGCCGACATGGCGCATTTCGTCCATCTGGTGCTGTCGTTCTTGTCGATGTGCGACGAGCGCCGCTACGACGAACTCGAGACGAAGAGCTGGTGGGAACATAGCGACGCGGCGAACCGGTCCCCGCAGTTCCGGGCCTACCTCGCAGCCGGTCTCACCCGGACGCTCGTGGCAGCGCGCGCCGAGGAGATAAGCGCGCGTACTGCCCTCACGATTCTTGTGCAGCTCCTCATCGACATGTCCGAGCACGGGCAGTCGGCCGACCGGGTCCTGCGCGGACCGACCAACGAGGTGTGGATCGAGCCCTGGCTCGACCATCTCCGCTCCAACCTCGGCGTCGACTACGTCATGGGTGCGACCGTCGTCGCGATCAAGGCCGACGGGCCGCGCATCACCGGCGTGGACGTCAAAATCGACGGGAGCACCAAGCATCTGACCGCCGACTGGTACGTCGCGGCGGTCCCGGTGGAGGCATTGGCACCGCTCGTGAGCCAATCGATGAAGGTCGCCGATCCTATCCTCGGTTCCTTGGGACAAATGCGAACCCGCTGGATGAACGGTGTGATGTTCTATCTCCGGGAAGCGGTACCGGTCGTAAAGGGACACGTCCTCTATCTCGATTCGCAATGGGCACTCACCTCGATCTCACAGGGGCAGTTCTGGCCTGACGTCAACCTGGGCGAGCGAGGCAATGGCGACGCGCGCGACCTCATCTCTGTCGACGTGTCCGA
>JAYTFI010000541.1:0-2002 GCA_043734485.1 Acidimicrobiales bacterium
TGCCTGGTCGCCCACGGCCATCTCCTGCGCATCCTCGGCGCCCGCTGGCTCGGCTTCCCACCCGACGCCGGCCGTTACCTCGCCCTGTCGCCCGCCAGCATCTCGGTACTCGGATACGAGCGCGAGACGCCAGTCATCGAGCGATGGAACGAGACCTGACCGGGTTCGCCGAGTGCCCGGCATTCGCACGTGCCCCGTACGAGCGCTTGGGTCAGCGGTGGGGGCTGGGGGGATAGCTGTGCGCGGCCTCGGCCAGGAATTCGGCCACCTGCCGGTGCTGTTCGGAAATCAGCCCGACCGTCACCCGCAGATGGGCGGTCGAAGACGCGGCGACCGCGAATGGCGTCCCCGGCGCGACGCCGATGCCGCGCACGGCGAGCGACAGCAGGGCTGAGCGCTCGTCGGCCACGTCGACCCACATGTTGATGCCGTCGTTGCCCCGATGGCCGACGCCGAACGACTGTAGGTACGCCGAGACGACGGCGCGGCGGTGCGCGTACTCGTCACGGGCAGCAGCCACGGTCTCGACGGTGTGCGGGTCGCGGAGCATCTCGAGCAAGACGGCCTGCAACAGGCGGCTCGACCAGCCGGGCCCCAGCAGTCGCCGTTCGACGACCTGGGAGATGACCGTGCCCGACCCGCCGACCGCGGCCAGGCGCAGGTCCGGTCCGTGCGACTTCGAGAAGCTGCGCACATGCACGCTTCGCTCGGGCAGGAACGAGCCGAGGCTGACGGGCGGCGAGCAGGCGATGTCGCCGCTGTGATCGTCCTCGACCACGATCACGTCGGAGCCGGCCAGCACACCGGCCAGCATCGCGGCGCGGGCGGGCGACATCGATGCGCCTGTCGGGTTGTGTGCGCGTGGCTGCAGGATCAGGGCCACCGGTCGGGTCGTAAGTGCGCGTACGAGATCGGCGGGGATCACCCCCTCGTCGTCCACGCCCACGGGGACCACCGTGGCGCCGATCTGCTCCACGAGGTCGAGGATCGGCGGGAAGCCGGGGTCCTCGACCACGATCGCGTCGCCGATCCGGGCCACGCAGGACAGGATTCGGTCGAGCGCGTCCATGGCACCGTCGACGACCGTCACGAGCTCGGGGACGAACGGCCACTGCGCCCGCAGCAGCTCCTCCAGTGCCGGCAGCAGCGGCGCGTCGAGGTAGCTCGTGGTGAGGTTGCGGCGGCTCACCCGTTCCAGGGCGCGGCGCACGTCGGGCAGCAGGTCGGGGTCGGGCACGCCGGTCGAGAGGTCGAGCGAGTACTGGCTCGGGCGCTGCGTGACCGTCCGGTAGCGACGCGACCCGACCGGTCGGCGGTCGTCGCGGACGAACGTGCCGAGCCGGCCGCGGGCTTCGATGGCGCCGATGCGGCCGAGCAGCTGCCAGGCCTCGCTGACCGTGGTGGGGCTGATGGACAGGTCGCGGGCCAGGGCCCGGACGGTGGGCAGCTTCTCGCCCGGCCGGAGCGTGCCGGCGCGGATGAGGCGGCTGATCGAGGCGGCGATGCCGCGGGCGCTGTGATCCTCGATGTGCGCGGCAATCGACGGGGTCGAAGGCGGGGTTCGCGACGAAGTGGACACGCGCCGTTCTTCTAGCAGCCCTTGCGGACCCATTGTTACTGGTACAAAGTCATGACTGTTCCCCGCCATCGGTGGTTGGATCGTTCCTACCCGGGCCGAAGCCCCGCCGATGAAACACCGAGCAGTCACAGAGGAAGAAGGTCGCGATGCCCGAGATCGTCCGCGCAGCCCTGTTACAGACCGGCTGGACCGGCGCGAAAGAGTCCATGATCGACGAGCACGAGCGCCAGATGCGCGAGGCGGCCAAGCAGGGCGCCAAGGTGATCTGCTTCCAGGAGTTGTTCTACGGCCCGTACTTCTGCCAGGTGCAGGACCCCAAGTTCTACGAGTACGCCGAGGCCATCCCCGACGGACCGACCACCCAACGCTTCCAGTCGGTGGCGAAGGAGCTCGGCATGGTCACCGTGCTGCCCATGTACGAGC
>JAYTFI010000542.1:0-2533 GCA_043734485.1 Acidimicrobiales bacterium
CGTGCCCGGTGCGAGGCTCTCAGATGTGATGTAGTTCAGGATCGAGGCGGCGACGTTCTCGGCCAGCTTCTTCGGCCGGGGTCCGGGTCGGATGCGGACGGGAGCGGGACGCGGCTTCGCCGGTAGCGTAGAACTCATAAGTCGCACACACGCGACGTGGGGCTCATGCGGTCAGAGGTGGGAGGTTGTAGACCCGTGCTGCGTTCTCGTAGAAAATCTTCCGCACGGTCGCGATGTCAAGGTCCTTGACAGTGTCCTGCACCATCTCGCGTGGCGCCCGTGCCGGCGACACCGGGCCCGGCGAGAGGCTTGTCATGTGCGGGAAGTCGGTCTCGAACATGATGTTGTCCGGGATCAGCTCGGCCGCATGGCGAGCCGTGTCGGTCTCGAACCAGAATGTCCCGTAGACCTGCCGGCGGATGTAGAAGCTGGGGAGCTCCCGGTCGGGATAGGCCAAATGCCCGCCGTAGTTCTTCCAGTGCCAGTCCAGGTTCTCCATGAGGTACGGGATCCATCCGACGCCGCTCTCGACGGACACGAAGTTCAGGTTCGGGAACTTGTGGCACACACCCTTGCAGGCGACATCGGCGACGGCCGCCGCGTTGTTCATCATGTACTGCGACGTCACCGCGGTGTTGTCATCGATCGGGCGCTGCCAGTGCTCCTGGTGGGCCTTGGCACTCGGCATCAGATTGCCGACGTGGAAGTTGATCGACAGGCCCATCTCCTGCGCTGCGCCGTAGATGGGGTTCCAGTGGTCGTCCCAGATAGGCGGGAAGCCGCCCCGCTCGGTGTGCGCGGCGAACACGATGCCTCGGTGCCCCAGCTCCTTCGCCCGTGTCATCTCGGCCACCGAGTCCTCGATGTTCCAGAACGGAAGCATCATGAGCGGGATCAGGCGGTTCGGGTCCGGCTCGGTCCACTCTGCGAGGAAGTCGTTCCACGCCCTGATCGCGGCGAACGCGAACTCGTCGCCGAGCTTCATGAACTCGAGTGTCGAGAATGCGATGATGTTCGGGTACAACGTCTGGGCGTACAGGCCGTAGCCGTCCATCCGCTCCAAGCGCGCCTTCGCGTCGTACGACGCCGGGTCGGCGTCGGCGAGCGACTTCGGGTAGGAGGGCGGGAACTCGTCGTGCCCAGCGAACGCGTGGCGCGACACGCACTCGATCAGCGTGTCCCCGACCTGCCACCAGTCTTCGCCGTGCTCCTCGACCCAGACCGGCCGGGGCGCCTGGTCGGCGAACTTGGCCGGCATCCGCGAGGTCCACAGGTCCGCGGGCTCGCTCACATGGGCATCCGTATCGACCAGCGGAATGTCGATCAGCTGCGTTCCGCTGGCCTCGCTTGAACTATGCATATATTAAGCGTAAGGTCCCGCCCGGTGATCGTCAAGCGGCAACGGCGGCAACGGCGGCAACGACACGAGGGCGAGCGATGACGGCGGAACGCGGCGGCAGGCGCTACCGGTCGATGCTGTTCCTGTCAGGCCACCACCTCGCCCCCATGCTCGACTCCCCCAGCTCGGGCGCCGATGCGGTGATGTTCGATCTCGAGGACATGGTCCCCGTGGCCGAGAAGGCCACTGCCCGCACCACGATCGCCCACGCCCTCGCGGCGCTGCGGACCGAACGGTTGGGACGGTTCGTGCGGGTCAACGGCTGGAGCACGGGCAACCTCCTCGACGACCTCCTCGCCATTGTCGTCGCCGGGCTGGACGGGATCGGGCTGCCGAAGGCCGAGAGCGTGGACGACGTGAAGGCGCTCGATCGCATCCTCTCCGAACTCGAGCGGAGCCGCGGCCTCACGCCCGGCTCCATCGAGATCATCCCGCTGGCGGAAACGGCCGCCGGCATGTGGGCCAGCTTCGACCTGGCCTCCGCGTCCGCACGTGTGAAGCGGTTCTACGGGGTCGCCAACGCGACCCAGCAAGGCGACGGCGCCCGCTCGCTGAACCTGCGCCTCAGCCGCAGCGGTCTGGAGTGGATTCCCGTCGGCGTCCACATCCTTCTCGGCGCACGCGCCGCCGGCATCACGCACCTGCTCGGGGCGACGGCCATGGAGCCCGACGACCTCGCGAACGCGCGGGCGCTGGCCGAGCTGTCGAGGGGCTACGGCGCCGACGGGGCGCTGTGCATCCATCGCAGCCACGTCCCGATCCTCAATGAGGTCTACTCGCCCACGGCGGCCGAAATCGAACAGGCGCGGGCGATGCTCGTCGCAATGGATGCGGCGATCCGGCGGGGCGAATCCACTGCGATTGTCGACGGCGAGCTCGCGACCTACTCCCACGCACGCACTGCACTGGACACGATCCGCATGGCCCGCGAGATGGGCCTGCCCGTCGGTCCGGTCCCGGACGTCGACGTACCTGACTACGCGATCGATGGCATGCACCACACCTAAACGCCACCTAGCCCCATCCAAGCAAGGCAAACCATGGTTTGCCTAAGATGACGAATGCTTTCAAGTAACTGAAGGCTGTTCGGTCAGAATGTTGCGCTGGACGGATCGATTCATCCGACGTAGCCTG
>JAYTFI010000543.1:0-2428 GCA_043734485.1 Acidimicrobiales bacterium
ATCTGGGCCGGTCCCTGGTCGAGCACGCGTTTCGAGGACCAGCCGTAGTCGACCCAGCCCGTTCCGAACTTCCCGCCGTAGGCGACTTCGTCGGTTGCCGCGCTCGGCTTGGATGTCTTGGGCCCCTTCACGGTCCGCTTCGTGGCCGCCTCGACAGTCCCGTCGCCGATCGTGCACGCCGCAGTGAGCGCGGCCAGGCCGACGAGCGCGACCGCGCGGCGCACCGAACGCAGGCGCGTCACCGTCGACCCGTCATCGTGCTCGGCGGGTGATGACGCCGATGATGCGGTTGCGGTGGATCGTCGCGATGGTCCGCTCGACCGCGGCCTTTTCCGAACGGCCCAGTCGGACCGAGAGGACCGCACCGTTCACCGCACGGATGATGGGCGCGGCGGCCGGGTTGTCGTGGATGCTGTCCGTGCACACGATGACGCGGTCGCCACGTGCTTCTGCCGCGCGAATCATCGCGATGACCCGGTCCGTATCAGCGACCGAAGCGCCCTCGGCCGAGATGAGCGACATGCGACGGTTCGAGTTGGAGACGCCGACGACAACGAGCTTCTCGGCCACATCGAGCTCCGAGCCGCCCGACACTGTCGGCACCACGGCAAGCGACTTCCACGTCCACGTCCGCAGCTCGAACCAGAGTTCCTGATACGCCCGTTCCGGAAGCTGCGTGAAGTCACCCGGGTCGAGGACCCACTCCTCGGGCTTTCGTACGACGGTCTCGGGCTGGGGCCGGCGACGACGTCCCAGACGCCGGGGCTTCTCAGGTACGGACGCGCCTTTGCGAACGGCGACCGGGACGCCGGCCGGTGCGGTCGGGCTCGGCATCTCGGGTCCACGTTCGATGGCGGCGGCCAGCGCAATGATCGTGCTCGCCTCCACGCTCATCTCAGCTGGTGCAACGGACGCCAGCGACCGTGCGAACAGGCCTTCCGAGGGGGCGTCGTCGAGCGTCGAGACCTGATCGTCGGGCTCGGACCTCATGAAGTCGGCAGAGTCGACCATCCGGGTGATCATCGCAGTCCTTTGCACAGTCGGGGGTTCGGGCCCTTAACTTCCATCAGTTCGGAAGCTCCGCGAGTAGGGGCAGGTTCATGGCCCGTGAGGTTTGCCACGGCTCGACGATCCGGCCCCGCAGGACATCGGCCGAGACGCTCACGAACGTGGCCAGGATCGCCCCGGCCATGATGGCGATGAAGAGCGACTTGAGGTGTCCGGCAACAGGCGCCCGGGGAACGTCCGGCGGTGTCACGATCTTGTAGCGGTAGCTGAAGGCCTGCTGGGTGTTCGCGAGCTGCAGGCGGAGGTCGACGACGCGCTGACCGAGTCCGGCTTGGATTCCGAGCGCAGGCTTCAGTGGTGACGATTCCGGCAACAGGGCATCGGACGTCTCGGGCACGTTCAGGTCGAAGCGCAGTTGGGCGACCTGCTTATCGGCGTCGTCCTTGGCCTGCTGGGCCAGCCCGAGACTGTCCTCGACCGGGCCGACCTCGGCCGCTCGGCGATCGGCGAGGAAGTTCTCGTCGAGCTTCGCCACGATCTTCTGAGCAAGGATCGGATCGATCCAGGTGGCGCTCACATTGATGGTCTGCTTGACCTGCTCGGTGGTGGACGTCGTCACGACGACCTTGCTGCGCAGGATGCTGACGATGTCGTCGCGTTCGTGGAGGACATCGGTAGGACCGAAGACCTTCTCCATCAGCTTGCGCTTGGCTCGGGCCAGCTTGTTCTCGTTGACGCGATAGCTGTCGACCAGCTTGAGGTCGTCGACCACCTTCTCGAGGTTCGCCTGCGCCTTGATCGTCGTCTCGGCCAACGTCGCCGGCGGTTCCGGACGTTCCGATGTCGCGTTGCCGCCGATGAGCAGACCGTTCAGCACCGAATCGTTGCGGGCGATCAGCTGGGAGCCCGTGGCCCATTCCTTGTTGCCGGCAAGGGCGAGAAAGCCGAGAAGCCCGGCAATCACCACGAACGTGATGCCCGCCCGGATCCAGTGTCGGCGCAGCGACCGGGCCACGAAGCCCACCCAGATCTTGCCCTGTCCGAAGTCGAACAGATCCCCGTCGTCGGCCGCCGGTGTGACTCGCGTGGCGCTCATGCCCGCGCTCCGACGGATGTCCGCGCAGCCGGGATCCCGCCCGCGGCAGTGCCCGCCATGGCGTCGTTCTTCCCGAGGCCCTGCCTGATGAGTTGTGTCACGTCTTCCACTTTCAGCACCTTGGTGAGGAGCAGCGTCGCTCCGTACAGCACCACATCGGCAAGGAGCCGCACCCAACTGAACCCGTGCGCGGCCATGAATCGGTCGGCTGCGACAACAGGGACGCCGGCCAGGAACGTCTTGGCGATGGTCGACAGGGCACGACGGTCGGCCATGTCGGATCCGACCAGACGCACGAGGAGCCACGAGGCCGTGATCTCGGCC
>JAYTFI010000544.1:0-2737 GCA_043734485.1 Acidimicrobiales bacterium
TGAAGCCGTCCTGCCACCAGCCGGCGTTGATCTCCCATAGTTCTTCCCGCTCGCTGCGCACGGTGCCAGCCTCGCACGCGGCGGCTGGTCGGTACATCAACGAGCGCGGCGGATCGGGACATCGATCAACGCGCGAAAAACGCACACGGCGTGGATTCGAGCGATTTCCCGGCCTTTCCGCACGCACCGTGGTGTTCGGAAGTGGACAGCCGTGCCGATCCGCCGCGCTCAGGGTAGTGAGAACACTGCCGATCCGCCACGCTCAGGTTAGTGAGAACACTGCCGATCCGCCACGCTCAGGTCGGCGAGAACACTGGCGATGCGCCTACGGCGGAAGCTTCCGACGCAGCCTCCCGCGAGGACGCCCCTGCAGGGTCCGCGGCCGAAACTGGGGCCTCCGGATGCGTCTTCTCGAACACGGCCTGGGCCACCGTGTCAGGCAGCCACGACAGCCCTTTCAACGTGTCGAGCGACGCCGCCTTCACCCCGCCGACGCCGCCGAGTTCCTTCGTGAGCCGCTTCTTGCGGGTCTCCCCCAGCCCCGCGATGTCGTCGAGCACGCTCTTCGTCATCCGCTTGCCCCGCAGGTCGCGGTGGAACGTGATGGCGAAGCGATGAGCCTCGTCACGCAGGCGCTGCAGCATGTAGAGCGCCTCGCTCTGGCGGGGGATGCGGATCGGGTCGGTCTGGTAGGGCAGGTAAACCTCTTCGAACTGCTTGGCCAGCGAGCAGACGCTGATCTCGTTGTCGAGACCGAGCTCCTCCAGCACCTTCACCACCGCCGACAACTGGCCCTTGCCGCCGTCGATCACGAGCAGGTTCGGCGGATAGCGGAACTTGGTGCGCGTCTCGATCGGCTGCTCGCGCTCCTTCAAGTACGCCTGTAGCCGCCGGGTGAGCACCTCCTCCATCGCCGCGAAGTCGTCGTTGCCGAGCGACTCCCCGCTCTCGGCCTGGCGGACCTTGAAGCGCCGGTACTCCCGCTTGTTCGGCAACCCGTCTTCGAACACGACCATCGAGCTGACGTAGTCCGAACCCTGGATGTGGCTGTTGTCGTAGCACTCGATGCGCAGGGGCGCTTCAGGCAGGTCGAGCCAGTCCTGCAGCTCGTTGAGCGCTTTCGCCCGAGCATTGTGATCGGCGCTGCGACGGAGCCGATGGCGGAAGAACTCCTCCTTGGCATTGTTCGTGACGGTCTCCTGCAGGCCCCGCTTGTCGCCCCGCTCGGGCACCTTGATCGCCACGCGCAGCGCAGGCCGGCCGGGACCGGGCGGGCGGGTGGCGTTGCGCTGCTGGACGAGGAACTCTTCATAGACGGCAAGGTTGACCGGCAGCACGGGCACAAGCACTTCCTTCGGGTACCCCGCGGGCGGCTCCTCGTAGTACAGCTCTTCGAGCACCTGGCCGACGAGCTCGGGCCGACTCAGGTCCTCCACCTTGTCGATGATGAAGCCCTTGCGCCCGACCACGCGGCCACGGCGCACGTAGAAGATCTGGATGGCGGCTTCGAGCTCGTCCTCAACAAGCCCGATCACGTCGATGTCGTCCGTGGTCTCGGCCACCATCTGCTGTTTCTCGATGGCCTTGCGCACGCTGATGAGCCGGTCGCGGGTGCGGGCCGCCAGTTCGAACTCGAGCGCATCGGAGGCTTCGAGCATCTTCGCTTCGAGCCGCTTGACCAGTGGATCGGTCTCCCCATCGAGGAAGTCGACGAGCTCGCCGACCAGCGCGTCGTAGGCCGACTTCTCGATCTCGTTGACGCACGGGCCGGAGCACTTCTCGATGTGGAACAGGAGGCACGGCCGGCCGAGCTTGGTGTGGGTGTTCAGCTTGTTGTCGGAGCAGGTACGGATGGGGAAGCTGCGCAGCAGCAGGTCGAGCGTCTCGCGGATTGCGTACGCGTTCCCGTAGGGGCCGAAGTACTTCGTGCCCTTGTCCTTCGCGCCACGCCGGACCATGGCCCGGGGGAACTCGTCGGACAGGGTGACGGCGAGGAACGGGTAGCTCTTGTCGTCGCGCAGCCGGATGTTGAACCGCGGCCGGAACTGCTTGATGAGGCTGTACTCGAGCATGAGCGACTCGAGCTCGGTGCGCACGGTGATCCACTCCACGGTCTCCGCGGTCAACACCATCTGCGCCGTCTTCGGGTGGAGCAGCGAAGGGTTGCCGAAGTAGCTGTTCAGCCGCGACCGGAGCGACTTGGCCTTGCCCACGTAGATGACCCGGCCCTCGCGGTCCTTGAACTGATAGGAACCCGGCTCCTCGGGGATCGTGCCTGCCGGCGGTCGCTGCACCATGACTGCAGTGTGCCCTACCGGTGTGACAACGGGGGCGTGATCGGTAGAGTGCGGCCGTGCGAGTGATCGTGGCCGGCGGCGGGATCGGCGGGCTGACCACCGCGCTGGTGCTCCATCAGCGCGGCATCGACGTGCAGGTGTACGAGTCGGTGCGCGACGTGCAGCCACTCGGCGTCGGCATCAACGTGCTGCCCCACGCAATGGCCCAGCTCGACGCGCTCGGTGCTCTGGACCGGATCGCGGACCAGGGTGTGCGCACCAGCGAGCTGTGCTTCTTCAACCGTCATGGCCAGCTGATCTGGCGCGAGCCGCGTGGCATCGAGGCCGGCTACCCGGTGCCCCAGGTCTCGCTCCACCGCGGCCGGTTCCAACTCACGTTGCTCGACCTCGTGCGCGAGCGGCTCGGGCCCGACGCGGTGAAGACCGGGCACCATCTCGTC
>JAYTFI010000545.1:0-1874 GCA_043734485.1 Acidimicrobiales bacterium
GAACGTCGAAGCCAACTATCCCTCGTCGACCCCCGACCGGAGCCGCCTCGACTCGGCCGTCACCGTGGTGGGACTGCGCTACGTGCCGACGAACACGGCCTCGATCGAGTCGGGTTGCACCTGCGAGGGGTGGGGAGTCGGCGACGCCATCACCGGTGTCCACGGTGGTCGGAACACGGCCTACGATTCGGATCCTGGCTACGCCTACAGGGACGAGGTCGTGCGCGCCGAGGTGGATCAGTTCGTGAGCACGGCGACGACCGCATTCTCCCGGACGCATGTCGGATCGACGTTCAGCGTGACGCACGAGTACATCCCGTCCCCCGTGCCGTCGCTGTACCAGCTCACGGTGACGATCGCGAACGTGTCGGCCGCGCCGGTACACGCCCTGTACCGGCGCACGATCGACTGGGACATCGAGCCGAATCCGTTCGACGAGTACGTCACCCTGCACCGGGGGGTCGCGCCCCAGGTGCTGCGCATGACTGATTCGCCGTTCGCCGGAACGAATCCCTTGCGCGTCGAGATCTTCAATCCGTTTCTGACCCAGCCGGTGCTCGTGAATACCGATGTCGTCAACGAAGGGCCGGCGGATCTCGGCGCGCTGTTCGATTTCGACTTTGGAACTCTGGCGCCGGGTGAAGCGAAGGTGTTCCGCGCGTACTACGGCGCGGCAACGACACCGGACGCCGCGCTGGCAGCCCTGACTGCGGTCGGCGCTGCGGACACCTACACGCTCGCTCGCGGTCACGATCGCTCCGGTGGAGGGTCGGCGATCGGCCAGCTCACCTTCATGCTCGGTTTCAAGGATCTGACGAGCGCGCCCATCCGCCTGCTGCCGCCGACGGTCAGCGCGGTGATCCCGCCGCCCAACGCACAGGGTTGGTACACGGGTAGCCCGGCGCTCTCGTGGAGTGTCGCCGGCAATGGCTCGGCCATTGCGCGCACGGCCGGCTGCGAGGCGCACACCATCGATCAGAACACCGCTGGCACCACCTACACCTGTTCCGCGACCGACGCGGCCGGCCTCACCACGGTCACCAGCGTGACGGTGCGCCGCGACGCCACGGTGCCTGCGGTGTCGGCCTCGGTGAGCGGCACGCCGACGAACGGGTGGTATCGCGCCAGCCCGACGGTCTCGTTCCTTGTCAGCGGCACCGCGGCGCCCTCGGGATTGACGACGACGGGCTGCGCGGCGACGACCATCGTCGCCGATACGCCGGCATCCGGCACCACCTTCACGTGCACGGCAACGACAGGCGCGGGAGTGGCCGCGTCAGCGACCACCGTGGTCAAGCGCGACGGTACCGCGCCGACCGTTCTGCTGGCCGGTCCGTCGGGCCAGGTTGGCGGCAGCAGCAGCATCAGCATCACCTGCGTCGCGTCCGATGCGCTGTCGGGCATCGCGACGGTCACGGGATGCGCCCCCTTTTCCGGCGTAGCGCTGCTGCTTGGCGCGGGACCCGTGACGCGCACCGCGACGGCGACGGACCGCGCGGGCAATACGGGCAGCGCCACGCTCACGTTCAACATCACGGTATCGACCGCCGATCTGTGCACGGTGACGAAGCTCTGGGTGGACAACGCCGGCATCAAGACGGCGCTCTGCCGTATTCTCGCGGCAGCGGAATCTGCGCTCTCGCGCGGACAGACGCTCGTCGGTCGCAGGATCCTGGGTGAGTACGTGGTCGCCGTGCGCGCGGTGTCGCCGCGATTCCTCAGCGCCGCGCATGCGGACGCGCTCGTGAACGCGGCCCGGTCGCTCGGGGCCATCGAGCCGGTAGCGCGCGGCAAGCATGCCGGCGACGGTTCGGACGACGCCGGCGACGACGACGAGCGGAAACGCGATCGCTGACCGGGGGAGCTCCTGAACG